>CALBVQ010000121.1 GCA_937969485.1 uncultured Saprospiraceae bacterium
TATTTCATTGGAAATTGCAGGCAACACCTCATTTTTCGACTTAGCTACAATAACAACGAACGGGTCTGTTTACACTTTTGATGGAAGAGAATTGAAATCGTGGAGTGACAGAAAAATCAAAAACGCCCAATTTTTTGAACATATCTACATTAACGATTCCCTGCTGTTCGCTTCGTACGAAGGAAAATACTACCAATTCAACCAAAAAAGCGGTTTTCCAGTCAAGTTAAGCAAAGCTTCCGTGGACCCACGAGCCCTTGCATCGTGGAAATCCACGTCAGTTGATCAAGTTAACTTTTTCGAATTAAACTCCAACACCCTATCATGGACCAACAAAGCATTATCTTTTAACACCTCCACTCACACACGCGCCTCTAGAAAACCCGTAATTTCCCCTTGGGGCACACCATACCTGATCATCGATCATGCACTGCACAAAGCATCCCCCTCCCCTACTACCTTCTCCAAAAATTTTCTAATCTACAATAATCAAAAACCAAACAAGCACTTCACCTCAGCCCACTCCCCTTACTTCGCATATAAATCCTCTATTTTCTTACCCCTGTTCTCGTGCCATCTTCCCCTCCCGCAGGATATCCAATCACCCAATAAAATATTGTCTATCCTTTCCCCTTCACACAATTCTTTCAACCCCTCCAAATACACTAAAAATCTTACCCACAACGAACAACCAACAAACACACCACTGATCTTAACTACTAAAGACAAAATCTTCCTCTACATTGAAAACCAATGGTTCTCAATCAACCATCAAATAAACCCAGCAGATTTATCCGCTTTTCATTTCGATGCTAAAACTATCACTCTCTCAACTAAAAACTCAGGAATCTATACAGCTGTAATTCAACCTGACTTAAACAATCAAGTACATCTCGTACCTCACAAACTTAATAGTAAACTAAAAGAATTCAACTTTCTTGCTATACACAACATCAACAATACTCTTTATTACTTTACTGCAAAGAATGGCGTAATTTCTATATCCAACAGAAAGCTTAGAATCATCAAGGCTCCGTCCAAGATCAATCAAGTCTTACCTCTTGCCTCTTCCGCAATTCTAATTTCGGAGATTGGTGAAACCCTTCAACTAAATGAAAAGGACAAATCCATAAAAAAACTCGACCTTGTCATCCCTAAGAATACACAAGCAATCTTTACCGATTCCAAAAACCTATTTTTTACATCAAAAGACAGCTTAGCCACTTACAACGTAGGCGCAAAGAAACTCTACAAAATACCTTATACCTTGCCCGCGAAATCAGCATTCGCTATGAACTCCCAAGTCCATAATTTTATCGACAATGACCTCTATTCTATCTTTCCTACCGCAAACCAAATTCCACAAACACCTCAACTACATAAAGCTTTCATACAAACTGCAAACGACAAAACATATGAAGTTTTCCCTTCTCAAAAACAAATCGAATTAACAACGGAGGACTACCCAATTACTTTTTTGGCGGAAGCCAAATTTCTGAAAAACCCAGCATCTATAGAATATCAGTACAGCTGGAAAAACCCCAATGTTAAAAAGCGAAGCTTCAGCTTCAACAACTCCCATATCCTGCGCACGAAATTAATAGGAACTGCACAAGCGACATTGACTTTAAAAAGCGATGGAGCAGCTAAAACACTATCATTGGCGCCTATCCACACCGAACGAGTGCAAGGAAAGACAGACTACTCAGCTATTATTTACACCGGCATTGCGATCATTTCAGTACTATTATTGGCTTTAATTCTTGGGTACTTTCGAAGCAGAAAACAGAAACAAAAGATAGAAAAACTCATCAACCAACAGCACCTCATGGAAATGGAACAAAAAGCCCTCCAACTTCAAATGAACCCTCATTTCATCTTCAATTCTCTCAATGGAGTCAAAGGAATGATTGCTCTAGGAAAAGATAAGAATGCGAAGGAGTACCTGACGAAAATCTCCGGATGGATGCGAAACATGCTGAATGATGCAAGGAAAAATAAGATCGCAGCAAAAGACGAAGTGAAGAATCTTAGCTTGTACATGGATATCGAAAAAGAACTTCGAGGGGGCAGCTTCACTTTCGAGGTTCAAGATAAAACATCTGGCGAAATTCACATTCCATCAATGATGATTCAGCCATTTATTGAAAACGCCATCGTTCATGCTTTTGACGGAAGTCAACAAAATCCGCACATAAGCGTGATAATACAGCAAAAAGGAATCAAGGCAATTGTGACTATCGAAGATAATGGCGTAGGCATGATTGAGAAAAAAGTCTCTCATAAATCTGTTGCGATGGACCTGATCAAAGAACGTTTATCTTTATGGGATCAAGGAAAAGGCAGTTACGGGATCAAAGTGCAAAACAAAGCTATGCCCGAACATGACTCTACTGGTGTGCTTATTGAATTGACGCTACCAATTATGAATTAACATGAAAATAAAAGCAGTAATTATAGACGACCTAGAATTAGCAAGAGCTAGCCTTCGTAGTGATATCCAAGACTATTGCCCAAATATAGAGCTTATTGGTGAAGCTGATGGAGTGCTATCTGGTTTGAAATTAATCAAAACTAAAGCGCCAGATCTTATTTTCTTGGACATTCATATGGCGGATGGAGAAGGATTCGAAATTTTGGAATTGATGGACAAAACCGATTTTGGCATCATTTTCACAACAGCTAGCGAAGATCATGCGATAAAGGCTTTCCGACATAATGCCATAGATTACCTATTGAAACCTATCGAGCCAGAGTTATTACAAGAAGCAGTCCTACGCTTTTCATCGTCGCAAGAAAGTCTGGAAGAAGTAGTTCGCGAAGAGACACTAGCACTTTCCACCCTCGACGATCTCAAAATTGTTAAGATCAAAGATATTGTGCGGTGTGAGAGTGACGGAAATTACACGACTGTGCATGAAATCAATGGTGCAAAGACGATGGTCAGTAAATCACTTAAGGAAATAGAAAGCAAACTGAGTGCACATGGTTTTTATAGAAGTCATCAATCGCACCTTGTCAACTTAAAAATGATTGATTCCTATTTAAAGTCAGAAGGTGGCTTCCTTCGAATGACGAATGGACACGAGGTTCCTGTGTCGATTCGAAAAAAAGCTGAGGTACAGAAAATACTTTCTGGAAAAAGATAAAGCCACACCACTTTTGGCACGGCTATTATCATTCCTAATGAAGAAGTATTATTTACTATTTGAGGCTTTATCATATTTTAACCCGAATTATGCCTTAGGTTTTCGTGATGAGAGCTTACTATGCATATTTCGAGTTTAACACCCGTGATACGTTTCTATAAGCACTCTGACCTGGTCATCGTAGGTTTTTCTAATAGTGATCTTAGGAGAAACATTGATCTTTACCGAATGAATCGTCCCACCTTTCTCGAAGAATACAGATTCCTCTTTTACCCATTCTTTGTTGCCTCGATCCTTTACCATCGCATTGATAAGTTGATAAACTTCCATAACTCTGACACCTTCTAGATGAAGCTCTGTGACGTTCGTGTAGTCTGTATCGCTAATTCTAAGGAATTGATTATTCTCCAATTCGTACTTAACTGTTTCAGAGCTCTCGGTGGAAATAGTATCGATATCAGTTGCATAGAAGTTATGCCTAGCCCACATCTCTATTGCACGTCCTAGATCAAGATATTCTCTAGTCATTTCGAGATCGTGAGATGGCACATTAAGGATGGTTAAAAATCCATCGAAAGCCCATCCCTCAATTCCGTTAAACTCTACTTTAATCCACTTTCCATCTACCCATTCTACTCGGGACACTTCACCGCTATCTTCGAATTCAAGCAGTGTGACCTCCGCTCCATGTGGCATGGTAATTAATGTCGCTGCGTCCATCGCAGGTAGTGCTCTAAGATTGAGTCCACTTGGTGCAATAACTTGTAAAGTTGATCCTGTTGTTGGTTTGTCTGTGTTAGCAAACAACCCTGTTGCTAGTAAAACAAAAACTAAAATTTTAATAAGATTTTCCATTATTCTAAGATTTAAAAGGTTTATAAAACATGTCCGTTGACAATACAAATCTCTCTCATTTGACAGCTAGTTCAAGTGATGAAATTCCATTCGTCGGACTTCAATGGATATTCGTCGGAAACCAATGGAAATTCGTTACCGGATCGACATAACTACTATGAGATTCGTGTAACTTTGGCCTAACTTGTCGCCTTTTAAAGGAAAATTCTATGAATAAATTATACACGATACTTTTCACTTGCTTTACTTTTTTCTGGGCTGGGGCCCAAAATGCGGAGCTTACTGGGTCTTTGCTTGATCCTGAAGATGTGCCTCTTGAATTTGTTAACCTTGCCTTATATTCCGCTCCGGACAGCAGTCTAGTAAAAGTGGAAATGAGTGGCAATGATGGAACATTCACCTTCCGAAATATTCCAGCTGGTATTTATTACGTAGAAGGAACATTTATAGGATACGAAACTCTAAGGATTCCGAATATTAGTTTGATAGATGGGCAATCGCGTGAT
>CALBVQ010000122.1 GCA_937969485.1 uncultured Saprospiraceae bacterium
TAGAGAATGCTTCAACTAAGGTCTTCTTAATGACACCCTTCTTTGTCACAAATAACAAGAAATTATTATCTAAGAATTCTTGATCCGTAAGATCTTCGATCTTAATGTATGCTTTCACCTTATCATCCTTAGGGATGTTAATAAGATTCTGAATCACTCTTCCTGTTGAACCCTTGGCAGCTTCTGGGATTTCATATACACGTATCCAGAAACATCTCCCTTGCTCTGTAAATAACAGTAAATAGTTATGGTTTTTAGCCACAAACAAGTGCTCTATAAAATCAGTGTTCCTCGTTTTCGCTCCTCTTGCTCCTCTTCCACCTCTGGATTGTGTGCGATACTCTGAACTCAATGTTCTCTTAATATACCCCAATGATGAAATAGTGATTACTACCTCATCGTTAGGAATCATATCTTCTATTGATATTTCACCATCTGCATAGCTTATTTCAGTTCTTCTCTCGTCTCCATATTTCTCTCTTACTTCCTCTAACTCTTCAACTACAATATCTTTCTGTAAATCCTCACTAGCTAAAATTGACTTTAAATACTCTATAGTCTTCATCAACTCTTCGTATTCAGCCTTAATCTTATCCATTTCTAGACTTACCAACTTGGAAAGTCTCATTTCTAAGATTGCCTTTGCCTGAATCTCAGATAAGTCAAGCTCTTTCATCAAAGCCAAGCGAGCATCTTCGACTGTCTTGCTACTTCTTATCAACTTGATTACAAGATCAATTGCATCGATCGCTTTGATTAACCCCTCAAGGATATGAGCTCTGTCTTCAGCTTTCTTTAATTCGAACTGTGTTCTACGAACAACTACTTCGATTCTGAATTTAATGAATTCAGCTATTAGTTCTTTTAAATTTAAAGTTCTAGGACGACCATTAACTAGACAGACGTTGTTAACTCCGTATGATGTTTGTAATGGTGTGTACTTAAACAACTTGCTCAGAACTACATTGGCCATTGCGTCACGCTTAACATCAACAACTATACGTAGACCTCTACGATCACTTTCATCATTAATATTGCTAATCCCATCAATCTTCTCCGTATTAACCAACTCGGCCACTTTCATGATTAAGCCTGCCTTATTCACCTGGTAAGGAATCTCTTCGATTATGATCTTTTCACGACCATTTGCTGTAGACTCAATTCTTGCCTTTCCTCTTAGTACTACTTTTCCTCTCCCAGTTTCGAATGCCTCTTTTACTCCAGCTGTACCATATATTATTCCACCAGTTGGAAAATCCGGAGCCTTTATGTCCTCCATGAGCTCCTCAATAGTTATGTCATTATTTCGGACATACTTTATTGCTCCATTCACTACCTCTGTCAAGTTATGCGGAAGCATATTGGTAGCCATTCCAACTGCAATTCCCGAAGCACCATTTACCAGCAAGTTTGGTATTCTAGTAGGCAGTACAGTAGGTTCTTTCAGTGTATCGTCAAAGTTGAATTGAAAATCAACTGTTTCTTTCTTATAATCTGATAGTATGTCATCAGATATTTTCTCAAGACGCGCCTCAGTATATCTCATAGCCGCTGGGCTATCGCCGTCCATCGAACCAAAGTTTCCTTGGCCATCTACCAATGGGTATCTAAGTGACCAATCTTGAGCCATACGGACCATTGTATCGTAGACCGAAGAATCACCGTGAGGGTGATACTTACCCAGCACCTCTCCAACTATCCTCGCAGACTTCTTATGTGACTTATTATTTACCAAACCAAGCTCGGACATTCCGTATAAAACTCTACGGTGCACTGGTTTAAGACCATCTCTTACATCAGGCAATGCTCTTGAAACGATAACAGACATAGAATAATCTATGTATGCTGACTTCATTTCATCTTCAATATCAATGGATATTATTCTTTGATTATCAGCCATTTATCCTTTTAAAATTGTGATTTCTATAAAAATGCAAATGTAATCAAATTAAGGCTTTTCATATATAATTTTCAGCACTTTTTAACCAACGAAAACACAGTGTTTTATATTAACGAATAATAAGCTTATAATCAAGCAATTACATAGCCCCCACAATCACATTATCTAAGCAACATACACGCTTTTTCTTGTACTACTAAACAATATTCCTCATTTTATCTTTTAAAGAAGGTGGTATAAGTTTAGTTTTTGGGGTTTAACCCCAAAGAAAAGCAGTTTTTAGCCACTTTAGAGGTTTATTTCTTCTTGAAGCGAAATAGATCATTCCTTAATCCTACTTTTGCGCAAAATTTATTAGCTACGTGAGTGAACAAGTAAAACCATACAACGAAAACGACGAAAAACGTACTCAAGTCGAGACAATGTTTAATAAGATAGCGCCGTTTTACGACTTTTTGAATCGGTTACTGACTTTAGGTATTGATCGAAAATGGCGTAAAAAAGCCATATTGAAACTTAAAGCTGACGATCCGAAGAACATCTTAGACGTAGCTACAGGTACTGGTGATCTTGCTATTACTGCGGATAAACTGCTCAACGTAGAAAATATAACAGGCGTAGACATTAGTGATGAAATGCTAATTATAGGGCGAGAGAAGCTTGACAAGAAAAACCTGTCCAATCATATTACTTTCATAAATGGTGACAGTGAAAATCTACCTTTCGAGGACGAAACCTTCGATGCCGCAATCGTCGCATTTGGCGTCAGAAACTTCCAAAATCTTGAGATTGGTCTTGCAGAAATGCGCCGAGTTATGAAAACTGGAGGTAAAATGGTAATACTAGAATTCACCAAACCTACCTTCATTCCATTTAAAATTGGATTTAATTTATATTTCAAATACATTTTACCAACAATTGGTCGTTTAACTTCGAAAGACCCAAAAGCATATAAATATTTGTATGAAAGTGTTCAGGCTTTTCCAGATTATGATAAGTTTGTCTCTCACATGAATAATGTTGGTTTAAAAAATAATGAATGGGAAAAATTAAGTATGGGAATTTGCGCTGTCTATACAGGTACCAAATAGTATTAATTTTTATACTGCTGGGCCTCTTCGCATCTGCACAAGCTGGCTCCAACAAGTCTTATAATTTTAATGGATTTAAGAAAAAACCCGTCTACTATGGGATAGCCCTTGGCATGAACAATTCGAGCTTCATTGTCAATCATAGCAGCAATTTCATTTTAAATGACTCCATTTCCATCAATAGCCCGTTAGCTCGACCTGGCTTGACCTTCCAGGGAATTTTCAATTTAAAACTGGGTCAATATTTTGATTTCAGAGTCTTACCTGGCTTTTCTCTATCTGAGCGCTCCTTGCAATATATTACCCCAGGTGAAACAACTCCATATTTTACTGAGAAAATCGAATTTGTTTATGCAGATATTCCTTTTTTGCTCAGGTACAAATCAGCCCCATACAGGGATATGCGGGCATTTGTTATAGGAGGAATCAAATATTCATATGATGTAAATGGTTTTAGTAGAAGTAGAGGGGCTAATGATTTTGTGACCATTACACCACATGATTTTTCTCTTGAAGTAGGAGCTGGTATGCAATTCTTTTTTCCTTTCTTCATACTGAGTCCAGAAATTAAAATGTCTCAAGGAATAGGAAATGTTCTAAGATACAACAATACTTTAAATGAATCGAGAGTAATAGACAGCCTACTGAGTAGAACATTCACTTTATCATTTCATTTTGAAGGATAGGCTATAAACTCCTTTTACAAGAGTAGTACAGTACTCATTCTACATTCAACTCTCGAATAATACTAATTAAATGAAATATATCTTCTATATTTTCCTTTCTGCAACACTCGTAGTATCTTGCTCGCAAGTAGACAAATTTACCATGTTTGAGATGTCTTACAAGTCAAATGTAACTATTCAACCTACTACAACAATCAATTTACCGATCGTAGTTTTCACGCCAGACATGACTACAGAGTCAGAAGCCGAATTTGAAATAAATGATACGCGTAAGGACCTTATTGAAAGCATAACCTTACAAGAGCTTACATTAACTTTAACTTCCCCTGTACAAGAGGACTTTAGTTTTCTGAAATCCATCAGAGTATATATTTCGGCTGATGGTCTAGCAGAGAAAGAAATTGCTTTCAAGGATCCAGTGGCAGCATCCGATGAAAACACCTTATCTCTCGATCTTTTGAATGCTAATTTACAAGAGTTTATCATCAAAGATATGTTCTCCTTACGAGTACAAACAATCACAGATGAGCTATTTACTGCAGCTCATGATATTGACATAAATAGCGTTTTCTTTGTTGATGCAAAAATACTTGGACAATAATCTGTTGGCGATCATAGCTGTTATTGAGCGACCATATACGTCATAAGCCAAGACTCAACACCTCAAATTCAATCCAGACCTTCATCAGAAAAACTTTCAATAAATCTTTCGCACTTTGTAATTAACTCGGGGAAGAAATCAACAAATAGTGCCGTTAATTGCTCTTCATTCTTTTGGACCACCTCGATTGCGGACACAAAGGAAGAAGGAAAAGTTGTCCGTTTGTCCATTCTTTGAAAAACATACGACAACCCTTCCAAGGATTGATATGACGAAATGAAATCTCCCGTACTCATCCTTATTACCTTCGAACTAACCTTTGGGGGTAACCCCTCAACATTATTTACTAACCTCTCATAAGCGCTCAATTTATATTCATCAAGAGGAATATCATGAAACAAGCTCCAGTTTTTAGCTAAGAGGTAATCAAAGACAATGTCTGAAACAACAGGCGAATATTTACTTTGAGTAGGTTGAAAAATCTTTGTAACTTTCCTGACTAGCGGATGAATATCGGTATATGCATCAATCAACCTGTGCAAAAGAACGCCATTCTGACGTTGTTCACTAAGTTCAGAGACTTGTTTATTTCTGATAAAATCAGCAATAAAATTTCCAATGAGAACTTCGTTATCATCAGATGAAAGATAAATATGTGCCAGGTAATTCATTCCGTAAAAATATACTAATTAAATAAGAGATATAAAATAGCAAAAATATCCTAACTTTGCGCCGCAAAAATCACATTATATGGCTATTAAAAGCGGAATTGTAGGCTTACCAAATGTAGGAAAATCGACACTATTTAATGCATTGACAAATGCAAAAGCACTAGCTGCTAATTTCCCATTTGCTACGAAAGAACCCAATGTGGGTATTATTACGGTACCAGACTCGCGACTTGACACGCTAGAAAAGCTTGTTAATCCTCAAAAGGTGATTCCTACAACTGTAGAAATAGTCGACATTGCTGGTTTAATAAAGGGTGCAAGTAAGGGTGAAGGTCTAGGAAATCAGTTTCTTGCCAATATTCGTGAAGTGAATGCGATTATTCATGTAATTCGTTGCTTCGACAATGACAATGTCATCCATGTTGACGGAAGTGTTGATCCAGTACGGGATAAAGAAATCATCGATACAGAGCTGATCTTGAAAGATTTAGAGACTGTAGAGAAGCGTATGGAAAAATTAAAAAAAGCGGCAAAAGGCGGCGACAAAGCTGCCGTACGGGATGTCGAACTAGGTCAATCGATTTATGCTCATCTAGAAAAGGGAGAACCTGCACGATCTATGTCCATTGATGAAGATGGTTTAGATATTTATCACGACATGCAATTATTGACAGCAAAGCCGATTCTTTATGTATGTAATGTTGACGAAGACTCAGTGCACACAGGGAATAAGCATGTAGAAGCATTTAAGAAAGCAATTGAAAACGAACCAGCAGAAGTAATTTTGGTAAGTGCCCAAATTGAGGCAGATATTGCTGAACTTGAAACGAAAGAGGAGCGTCAAGAATTTCTAGAAGACATGGGATTGAACGAGCCAGGGGTGAATCGTGTGATTCTTGCCTCCTATAAATTATTGGACCTGATTACATACTTTACAGCTGGTGAAAAGGAAGTGAGAGCGTGGACAGTACGAAAAGGTGCTAAAGGCCCTGAAGCTGCTGGTGTTATTCATACAGACTTTGAAAAGGGATTCATCCGAGCGCAGGTAATCAAATACAACGACTTTGTAGAATTTGGCTCAGAGGCTAAAGTAAAAGAAGCAGGAAAACTAGGAATTGAAGGAAAAGAATATGTAGTGGCAGACGGAGATATTATGCATTTCCTATTTAATGTCTAAGCGCACCCATACATACCTATTCTATAAGCCCTACAATGTTCTTTCCCAATTTACTAAAGAGCATGCAGAACATAGAACACTTGCTGATTATCTAGATATCGAAGAAGATGTATATCCAGTAGGAAGACTAGACAAAGATAGTGAAGGACTACTTCTCCTTAGCAACGACAATAAACTGATCAACAGAATATTGCATCCAAGTGCTGAAAAATTCAAGAAGTATGTGGTTCAACTTGAAGGTGAAGTAACTGCGAAAGCAGTCTTACCATTAATACAAGGGATAGAGTTGCGAATAAACAAGAAGACATTCACATCTAAACCCGCAAAGGTCAAGATAATTGACGAACCAAATCTGCCGGAACGCACGCCACCTATTCGCTACAGGAAAGAGCTTGCTACTTCATGGGCAGAAATTTCAATTAGTGAAGGTAAAAAGCGCCAAGTACGTAAAATGTTTGCTGCGATCGGCTTTCCTGTTTTACGTCTTGTTCGATTGGAAATAGCTGAATTTACATTGAAGGGCCTCAAACCCGGGCAATGTAGGAAATTAGGCGTTTAGTTTACGTTATTTTTTTAGCAATTTTAAGTGGAATTGCAACATTTTAGTAGATTTGCAACCTTCAAAAGCAATGTATGAATTCAGCTCAGAAACTTGCCAAACATTTACTTGATATTCAAGCAATTAAGCTTCAGCCCAATGATCCATTTACATGGGCAAGCGGTATGCTTTCACCTATCTATTGTGATAATAGAATGACTCTTTCGTTTCCTGAGGTAAGGAATTATGTAAAGAAAGTTCTATCGGATCTAGCTGGACAATTTGGAGAATTTGATGGAATTGCCGGTGTTGCAACGGCTGGCATTGCACATGGAGCTTTAGTGGCGGATGAATTAGGATTACCTTTTATTTATGTGCGATCTAAAGCCAAAGGGCACGGTCGTCAGAATTTGATTGAAGGTAACATCAATGCTGCGAAGAACTATATCGTAGTGGAAGATTTGATATCAACAGGTGGATCTTCTATTCAAGCAGTGAATGCATTGCGCGATAGTGGGGCAAATGTTGTAGCGACCATTGCCTTGTTTACCTATGGGTTCGAAAAGTCAGTAGAAACATTTGCGGAAGCAAATTGTAAATTTGGCACAGTAAGTAATTACGCTACCTTGCTTGAACAAGCTGAATTGCATAAGTATATCACACCTGAAGAAAAAAACATTTTAAATAACTGGAATGCAGACCCGAAAGCTTGGGCAGCATCATTATCGAAATAATTTTATGCAAGTATTTACTAAAGATTCTGAGAAGTTCTTATTCGAATATCTAAACAGTTCTTCACCAACGGGCTTCGAAGCGGAAGGACAGAAAAAGTGGGTAGAGTATGTAAATCAATATACTGATGAATGGCACTTAGATAATTATGGATCTGCATATGCTGTCATTAATCCAGGTAAAAAATATAAAGTAGTAATTGAAGCTCATGCTGACGAAATCGCATGGTATGTCAACTATATTTCCGAAAAAGGTTTCATTTCAGTAATACGAAATGGAGGTTCGGATCATATTATTGCCCCCTCCAAGAAAGTTAAGATTTTCACTAAGGACAAAGTAGTGAATGGAGTATTTGGATGGCCAGCAATCCATACTAGAAGAGGGGAAAAATCAAAACTATCCCCTACTCTAGACAATATTTTTATTGATGTAGGAGCCAAAGACAAGGACGAAGTTCTTGAAATGGGTATTCGAGTGGGGAATGTTGTAACATTTGAAGATGAACTCCACTTAATCAACGATACGTACTACACAGGTAGAGCATTAGATAACAGAATGGGCGGATTTTGTATAGCCCAGGTTGCTAGATTATTGAAAGAAAATAAGATAGAATTGCCGTTTTCACTGTATCTTGTAAATGCAGTTCAGGAAGAAATAGGACTGCGAGGAGCGCAGATGATGGCAGACACAATCAAGCCAGATGTTGCGATCATAACTGATGTATGTCACGATACGTCGACACCGATGATCAATAAGAAGATTCAAGGAGAGACTTTTGCAGGAAAAGGACCTAGCCTGACTAACGCCCCTGCTGTCCACACTAAATTACTTCAACTGATTACAGACACTGCCGATGACAAGGAAATCCCTTACCAACGTGCAGCTAGTTCAAGAAGTACTGGAACTGATACCGACGCCTTTGCCTACAGTAACGGAGGAGTCCCTTCAGCATTGATTTCTTTACCGTTAAGATATATGCACACAACAGTTGAAATGGCGCACAAGGACGACATAACTAATGTGTCTAGATTGATTTACGAGACTCTTCTGAACATTGAAGAGAACCATAATTTCAAGTACTTTTAGTGAACCCTGTAGTGAACTATATTGAAAACTGCGACAGTTACCTGCAGGAAATCATGTTTACACTTCACGATGTTTTTGTTAATGATTTCGGGCTTACGCCCAAAATTAAATTCAGGATTCCCTTTTATTATGGAAAGACCTGGGTTGTTTATCTGCATCCGTTGAAAAAGGGTGGAATCGAGCTTTGCTACACTAGGGCTACTCTTTTTGAGGACCCAACAGGTCTCCTGGAATTCAAGGGAAGAAAGCAAATTGCAGGAATCACGATAACTAAACTTTCCGAGATGCCAATGGAAGCTATTTTTGCGATCACTAAGGTTGCATTAGAACTGGATGCCAGTCGAGACTAGTTGCCTTCATCCTTCATGCGCAAGCAATCAAGGCTGGGCAATTGACAGCTCCCTCTCTTTCCCAAACAAAAGAAAACACCATTGATATCTAATGATTTGCAGACCTCGCTATTCTTATGTCCACAAGCAAGATCAAAGGTTTCTTGGCATACCTAATTACACCTACAACAATGCCATGTTATTGCAATAGCGATAGTATTCTTCAAAACCTATTCTATAGCAGGACGATAACCTAATGCATTGTCCTGTTTAATACCAATTCTGTTTTAGAATTTCGCATATTTTCAAGTTTATAAAAGCAACTACTTCGTTAGAAATATTCATGATAGCCTTAGCTATCATGAATATTTCTAACGAAGTAGTTGATTTAACCCGAAATATGCATTAAGATATCTATTACGAGCTGAAACTGCTTCGATAATGGGAACGTCCACCTCTTTTGATGCTCACCGTGATGGTGACCAC
>CALBVQ010000123.1 GCA_937969485.1 uncultured Saprospiraceae bacterium
AAAGACAAACTGTGATAATAATATATTCAAAAATTGAATCAAAGAAATTATGATAGGAGTCTCATTCATATTCCTACCATTTTAATTTTATACCAATTCTGTTTTAAGGTTTTACGTTATTTTCAAGAATTATTAAATCAAGTACAAGGCAGAAAACGCAAGGATAGCCTTAGCTATCATGAGTATTTCTAACGAAGTAATTGCTTTTATAAACTTGAAAATATGAGAAATTCTAAAAAAGAATTGGTGTAAGATGAGAAATTATCAATTTCTTTCACATCACGTGTGCACTTTTGGCGGAAGCCAATATTTTCTGACTAATCCCAATCTGCTTTAAGAAGTAAGTTATATTTCAACTAATTACTGACAATAGAATTAGTATAAAAGCACAAAACGTTGTAAAAAATCAAAGTTGTAACAACTCTTTCATAACTCCACTGAATCAGGGCTATTTTAGGTACGCTAAAAGATCAAAATTTAAGATTCCTATTTTTGTCCCATATTCCCCAGTGAGCACCCACATCGCCTTCACCTCCTACCTTCCAGGATTCATCAAAGGAGGAGAAATAAAAAATATCAATATCGCTTTCCTGAGACCATTTTTGAGCATCGATGAAGTACTTCATCGCATTTTCTGCGGAGGTATGTGCGTCTTTACAACTACTTCCTTGATTAGGCCAACCAGTTTCAGAGATAATGACTTTCTTCCCTTTACCCGCATCAACTGCTTGCTGATACATTTGTTTCATATATAAGAGGGAGTAGTCAATATGGCAACCTTCCCAGTAGGGATAACAATTAGCTAAAATTACATCACAAGCTTCGGTAATTTCTGGATGAACAGTAAATTCGTAATAGGCATCTACATATCCCACCTGAACACTTGGCGGAAGAGCCTCTTTTACTCGATAGATGTATTCCAATAATTCTTCTGCCGACATATCCCCACGATACAAGACTTCATTGCCCACTGCTGCAATATCAACAAGCCCTTGGTTTGCCATTTCTATCAATCCGTCTATTTCTTGTTCGTTCAAAGATTTATCCTTTCCCAACCAAGCTCCAACCATGGTTTTTAACCCAAGATCACGTGCTACTTTTGGCACTAGTTCATTCCCTTCAATGCAAGAAAAAGAACGCACCCATTTTGTATAAGGGCGAATGATTTCCATTCGGTCTCTAATCTGAGTTTCAGACAATATATCGCCTGGTTTTTGCCCTTCTTCGTAGGCGCTATAACACAAACCATGCATTCCATTTTCAAGAACCTCTCTAAACAGCTCGCTAATTTGCTTTCCCGTTTTATTTGAATAGTCTATTCCCGCTAATGCCAATGTTTTTTCTGGTCTAAAGGACATATGTTTTGTTTTTGATTATTAATACTTTATGTGTTCGTTCTTATCCCATAGCCCCCATCGAGCTCCCACATCACCTTCATGATGAACTTTCCACGACTCGTCAAAAGAAGAAAAATAGAATAGGCTAATTTCGTCTTGGACAACCCAGTTATTGATGTTAATAAAATATTTCATGGCATTTTGTGGAGATGGCTCGGCATTTTTAGTATTCTCTCCTTTATTCGGCCAGCCTGTTTCTGTAATAATTACAGGCTTGCCATTCGCAGCTTCTTGTGTTACAGCATACATTTGTTGAAGATAATGAGAAGCATGTTCAATGTTGGCGCCTTCCCAAAACGGATAGCAGTTTGCTAGAATTAAATCACATACCTCTACCAAAGTGGGATGTTGATGAAATTGATAGTAAGCGTCCACGTATCCAACGGGGATACCTGGCAAAGCTGTTTTTACTCGTTGAATGTATTGTACGATTTCTTGCAGGCTTAATTCGTTACGAAGTAAAACCTCGTTACCAACTGCGGCGATGTTCACCTTTCCAGATTTTGCAAGTTGAATAAGTGCTTCTATTTCTTTTTCATTTTGGGCTCTATCTCCACTAATCCATGCCCCTACCATAGTTTTCAAGCCTTTTTCTTGAGCTATTTTTGGAATCCATTCATTTCCTTCGGTACAGGAAAACGATCGTACCCATTTTGTGTGTGGAGCAATGATATCCATTCTTCTGCGAATTTGAGCTTCCGATAAAATATCTCCTATATTTTGTCCTTCTTCATAAGGACTAAAACAAAGCCCATGTAAACCTTGAGTTAAGTTTTTGGAAAACATCTCGCTAATCTCGTTATAAGTTTTCGACGTGAAATCGAGATCTGTTCTCGGTGCATTCTTCAAATCAAGAGTAACTAAACTGCCAAGCTTATCAGTTGAATAGTAGGAAGAAGCTAATTTCTTTGCTGGATTTTTAAGCTTCTCTATCTCTGCACGGACTTCTTTCGCTTTTTCTTCCGAGAGGCTATAATTCCACATGACAATTATAGCTAAGATTGTTCCTACAACTGGGAAGAAGCAAAAGAACCCATGTAATCCATCTACAGCTCCTTGTTGATCTACCGTTGCTAGCTCAGGGTTAAATCCAACAACAGCAATGATTACTCCACTTAGACCTCCAGCAATTGCAAAACCAACCTTTACCATCCACCAATAAATAGCACCAAATATGCCCTCTCTCCTCAGGCCTGTGTTCAGCTCGTCGATATCAAGAATATCAGCGGTCATAGACATCATGATAGTAAATAAACTTCCTATCCCAAAAGAAAAGAATGGAAGTGCAATGATGTACATCCATGGCTTACCTGGAATAAATAGAAAATAGAGCATGGTGTAACCTACAATAGAAATAGATTGAGAAACAATAAATGCGTTTTTCTTGCCCCACCATTTAGACATTTTGGTAATAATGGGGATGACAAGAAATGTTGTCCCTAAGGCACCTAGGCATCCGAACAGAACAACCCAAACTCCTGAAGCTGAAGCATCGCCATTAAATAATTTGTAAACAATGACAAAAAATGTGAGAGCAGCTACAGTATTAAATGCATTGTATATCAAAAAGGTAGCTATGCAGATTTTTCGAAATGGCTTCAACTTAAATGCTTCCACAAAACCCTTTAGGATTTCAATTAAGCTTGACCCAATATTAGAAGCATTAAGGGGCATATAATCTCTATCTAAGGTTGATTCACTCTTAATAAATACCGCAGGAACTATTGCACAGATAGCGCATCCAATGCCCACCCATATTGCTAATTGACGAGTTGCGCCCTCTGCTGAGGGAAACCAATCTTGATCGTACATGATAATCCAAAACCAAGGTGCAATTACCCATGCCCATTGTCCAATCCATTGTGCAACCGCCATGATGTTTGTTCTCTCATGAAAGTCGTCACTCATCTCATATCCCATAGCAACATAGGGCACGCTAAATAAGGTTAACCCCAAGTAAAAGACAAGAGACCAAAGGAAGAAATACCAGAAGTTATATTCGAGGGAATTCTCTGCATAGAGTTGCCACATTATAATGAATGCAATTCCCATTATAACACCACCAATAAAAACGTATGGCCTTCGTCTTCCCCATTTAGACCTTGTATTGTCAGAGATAAATCCCATTATAGGATCAGTAAGTGAGTCAAAAATTCTTGGTGCAAAAAATATTAATCCCCACATCCAGCCAGGAAAACCTAGGTCTTGAACTAAAACCACCATGAATATGCCAAGAATTGCAGGAAACATTTGATTGGCAAACATTCCTACTCCAAAAGCAATTTTTTGGCCGAACGGTACTTTTTTAGTGGTTATAGACATAATTAATTGTTTTTAGTTGGTAGAATGATCGTTTGAATAGCTTGGGCATTGATGTTAATATCTATTGCTTTTCCACCAAGAGAAAGTGTAAAGTCTTGTGGATCTGAACCTTGGTTGAAAACAACAACTGCAATGGTGCCGTCTGGGTTTTCGGCGGCAGTTACCATTAGAGCTTCATTAGCATTTTCAAAACCTATCCTTGTTGCTCCTGGTCTGATAAATTTACTAAAATGAGATAAAGTATAATAAATAGGAGTAAAATATACCTCATCTTTTTCTGGGTCTACTATGACTGGAGCAACGCACCAGTTCTTAAACCAATTAGGTCCGCCTTGTGTGTCCAATACCATATTCCAGTCGACCCAACCATCAACCCAATTATTTAGGCACCCTATAATGTCACGAGCATAGCGATTCACTGGGGTGTATTTGGGGTGTAAATGTTTGTCCTTCTCTGGTGCCCAGTCGTATCCCCAATCGGTACCTTCCTTACTCCAGTACCATTTATCGTCTTGCCATTTCGGTACTTCAGAATCTACACAGGCTTCGGATTGAATCAAGTACTTAGAGGGGTCCTTTTTATGTGCGTATTGTAATTCATCTGGAAATACTTCAAATGTGCTAGCATACCAATGAATAGCGGTTCCAGCAAAATATTTAGATGTGGCTTCATTTTTATACATTTCATCAACCCATTCTTTTAGATGTTCACGGTTTTGGTCGTAGCCTAAAATTTTAACGTCAACTTTCCCATCAGCTTCAAGTTTTGGTCCTAAGTGATTCTGTACAAACAGTGTCATTTCTTCGGGGGAATAATGCATGCTTTCCCAGTTGTTGCCATTTCCAAGTGGCTCATTTTCTACCGTAAGGCCCCAAATGTCTATCCCTTCTGCTTTATAGGCATCTATGTATTTTGAAAAGAAGAGAGCCCAAGTATCGTAATATTCCGGCAGTAATTTTCCACCAACCCATTCTTTATTGTCCTTCATCCAAGGTGGCGCGGTCCAAGGAGAGGATATGATCTTAAACCCGTCTTTTGAAATCGCCATTGCGTCCTTAATCATGGGAATAATATCATCCCTATCGTCGTCTATCGAGAAGTTTTTCAAATCTATGTCTCCCTCTACAGCTGCATAAGAATATTGGCTTAGAGAAAAATCACAGGAGTTCATATGTGTGCGAGTTAATGAATATTTTGCACCGCTTTCACCAAAATAAGCTTCCAAGATCTTATTGCGATTATCTTCGCCTAATTTATTGAGCAAGTAAGCAGATGATTCTGTAAAAGAACCTCCAAATCCAGTGATGGTTTGGAATTTTTCATCAGGTAATAACTTTATGTTGTAGGTTTTTTCTCCGACAGCAAATTCCGTTACTTTCTTAAGTTGATTTCCATTTGCTGAAGTTTCATACACCTCTACATTAAGCTTATTGTCTGTACTACAAGCGCTCAACATAACTGCTACTAATAAAGTGAATATACATTTCGTGCGCATTTTGATTAGAAATTTAATATAATAAATATGTTTTCTTGTCTACCTTCATCGTGAATGAACCATCTCTCTTGCCGCAGGTGGCACCAATACCTCTTTGATCAACTCTTCCTTATTCCCATCGTAGGTTTTGCTAATGGGATTGCCATTTCGTGTTAAACCATTAAATACTCCTTCATCAACTAAGTCCCACAATGCATGTTTGGCTTGACCTTCAACCGTGAAAAGACCAAAATGATTTTCAGATCCATTTGAATTGTTTGCATCCTTCCATGGTTCATTAAAAGCTTCAAAATAAAAGCAAGATATCCCTGCTTTGTTAGTCCACTCTCTCATGAATTTATAAAAAAGGGCCTCTTTGTATTCATCTGTGGCTTTTGAACCATCAGGACCATAAAATCCATTACTTATTGTTGCCCATCCAGTCTCGCCAATATGAATGGTTTTATCCGCACCTAAACTTTTTACATAATTAGAGACACTATCATACTGAGTTTTTGAAAATTCAACAGCGCGAACCATTGCAGCATTTATTTTTTCAAGATCTGAAAGGCTTTCTTCATGCTCAGGGATCTTCCAAAAACCAGGGTTGTAATGTGTATTATGGTAGGGATATGTATGCATCGATATATAATCAACCGCATGGATTAGTTTTTCTAAGTCTTCGGTTCGATAACTTGGATCACCACCACCCCACGAAGCAAAATCATCTGAACTTGTTATCCATAAATCCTTTGCAAGTTTTCCATCTTTCTTCAAAGTTTGAAGATGGTTGACCCATTTTAAGATAACTGAAGGCTGAACATAATAAGACTCTGCCCATCTCACCATCGCCTCATTACCTACTGCCAAAATTTTTACAACATCTGGATACTTATTTGCTAGTGCAACTGCAGTTGCAATTTCAACTTCATTTCGCTCACTTTCTTGATGATGATCAGGTTCATATTCTGTCCATGCATTTTTACAATCAATCCAAATACCTAGCATTACAAACATTTCAAACCCCGGCTCTTCCTTTTTTAATTCCGTGATTGCTTGTAGCAAATTTGCAGCTTGAGGGAAATGAACTTTATATGTACGGACAATCTTAATTCCCATCGCAGATAACAATTTCATATCATCCTTGAGCTCGTCTATTGTAGGTTCAATATTGTGATCAGCATCTCTATACCCTCCATAAGACATGGCTAAATAGTCGGGACTACCTAAAATGTCCTTAGCAGTAATTTCTTTCTTCATTTCTGATATATTATCTTCTTTTTTCGTCTTATTAGAATTGCATGCCAAGCAAATTGTTAGCAAGAACACTGCAACTACCGTTTTTAATATCATTGTATGCATCTTATCTCAAATTTGTTTCTTTTAACTCGACTATAATCTGCCTAACATCGCCGGTTCTTTCAAAAATCTTTTTACTTGTAGAGTGATCCAAACTTAAAGTTTCAAAAGTTAAAGAACTATCGTCATTAAGTACTATTTCCAAACTGATACTGTCTGCTAATTTATAAATAATCGGCACTTGACAATATGTGAAACAAAGAGATCCCGTTTCTAATTGTAGCCGTTGATGATTGGTGTTCACGTCTACATAGTCAAAAGTTCTAGTTTCTAGTATAAACTCATTCTTTCTCAGTAAGCATGGATCAAAATACAATTGGCCATCTCTAACAAAGACACCTAATTCACCAAACCTGCTTAAGATGTCCTCTTTCACTTGACCTGTCATTCCTGGCTGTTGTGCCCCCTTTCCTGCTGGCGTATGTGAATAGGGGTCAGTAGGGAATGCTCCATAGAGCGATGGTGGTTTATGGACTCCAATGCCTTCATTAATTTCGTAATAATGTTCAAGCAATTTACCAATCACTTCCTCACTTTGTTTTTCATTAATAGCTTTCAAGCAGCACTCTTGCACAGCAAGTAGCAGCTTGGAAACCATATGCCAATAGATGGAACCCAATCCTTCATAACCAAAGAAAGTACCTGACCTTCCGGTAAAAGCTTTGTGATTAAATACCTCTTCAAAAATCTGAAGAACCTTTTCAGAATTGGCTTCAACAAATTGTTTTGGATGTGTTTCACTAGCAAGTTCAACCAATGCTGCCTTAAGATCCGTAGCATTTTTGAAATTACCATTAAAATGATAGTTGCCATTGATGTCTTTTTCAATGATATCTATATTACCTTCTGTCACTAATTGTTTGAGTAATGCCGATTTGGCAAGAGCTTCTTCCGGTATATTATTTTTACTAGAAAATTTAGGTAAATCCTTGTTGGGGTACAATAAATAGCTGTACTGGTCTTCACGGAACAAAGCACTATTTTTTAAGGCATCTAATACCGTAAGTGCTTCAGTAGAGGATAAGAAACCTGAGCTCAATACAGCTACTTGTCCTTCCAGCATTTCACTTAAGTAAGAAATAGAAACCCCCGTGTTGTCTACCGTCATTAAATTGTAGGCATGATATAGATTATCTGTTCTCTTATTTGCCTTTATTGTGTGATCCAAGAATTGCAGACTCAATTCGATAAAACGCCTTAAACTCTTTAAGGAAACTGTTCTTTTATCTCCCCAAAAATTTTGTGTATAAATATGCTGACGGTAATTACTTCCAGCCAGTCCTAGGCCATCTAAAATGGTTTTGCGGTCACTATCACTTATTCTTCCAGACAACAGTTGCTGATTGTTTTCAAACACCGCCACAGTTGATTTATAGAATACAATTAACTCATTTGAAATCTTAAATCGATCGGCAGTGGCGTTTTCCAACAATGTGTCGAAAAAATGTAAGAATCGTCTCAAATAACACAAAGTAACCATTGAAACTCCATTGCCTACAAGAGCATTGTTTGCATCATTCCATTCTGGTCGCTGGGTATTCATCCAAATACCTGCTTCTGGTATGAAATTCGATAACTTGGCCAATACAGAAGCTAGTATTTTTTCAATAAAATTGACCAAATAAATTGAATTACTCTGCGAGAGAATCAAAGCTCCATCGGCACCTATTTCTTCTTTTCTTGATTGTACTTCTTGATCTAAAGCATGGTCAAAATCAATGGTATCCTTGGAGTTCTTTAATATGTCTTCGTAGCTCTTGATTTTGTAAGGAACATTGGCGTAAGCAAATAAGTCTTGATCGAACAATTGCTCTAGTTTACCTGGTTCGTGCTTTTCAATGATCTCTAAAAATTTCAACAGATAAATAATCTGATGATCACCCCAATAGCCAATATATGACCATGGATCATCTTCTTCAATGGATTCCCAATCGAACCCACCTTTAGTTACTCGATACGGGTTATAGCCATCAAAGGTGGTTGCATTTAAAAATTTATGAATCATACTTTCCACGAAGTCAGGATAGGAGTGTGCTAACGCTTCCCAATTTTGAAAAATGTCCCGCCAATTTCCTTCATAATCTAGTATTTTTGAGCCATCTTTTTCGCTAGTAGTATTGATTGAAAACTTATTCCAAGGCCGACTTGGGTCACCATGTCTACGGCTAAACTTCAGTGGTAAATACTCTAGACAAAGTCTCTGAAAATCCTGATCATGGCTTTGGCTCGCTAAGGTCCTTAGATCAGCCAGAGAGAAAACATCTGGTAGTTTATCAATTATAGCCGTTGAATTTTCAAAAACAACATTGTTTGCTTTCGATAAATAATCACAGAAATCCCATCTTTCCATTTCGTAATTATTATCGAAAATACCGCCACGCATGATGTTAAACAGCGTGTTAGAAAAATGTCTACTATCTCGATATTTATCGGCTGTCAATTGTAATCCATCCGAAGCAGCGTTTAATTCAATCAACTGTTTCGTCCCTAATTCAATATCGTCCTTTACAAGCTGTTCTAATTGTTGATTCTGTACTATCTTTTTCGAAATTTTGGCAACTGCAGAATGATTTTTATTGACATCTGCAATAATCATCCATTCTTTTTCTCCTTTAGCTGAAAGTACGATTTCAGCATTGAGGAAGTACGCTCCTTTTTCTGCCTTCACATCATATTCCTCTTGAAGCGGAATTCTTTTTCTAAAATTCTTAAGCTGCAAAGAAGATAGTAAATATTTAGGTTTTTCAAGACCAAGTGACCATACTACATTTGCTTTTAAAGCCTCGCTTGGTTCTGCCTTATCTACAATAATTGCACTGAGGGCATATATTCCTAAACCTGACTCCTTTTCAAGTTCACTCCTTTTATATGCGTCAACAAGATTACTTGCAGAGTTTTGTATATCGCTGCCAACTCCACAGGGTAAAACATTTTGAATGCCGTCCAATACAGATATATTGATTTCTTGCTCTGTATTGTTTATCAAGGTTGATTGTTTTACAAAGCCATAAGCATTACTTGAACTCCACAGATACCTAAATGTCAATTTCAGATCATGATTAACTTCTTCAAAAAGTACTTTGTTGCCATAAATGTTTTTGTACAGATTTCGGCTAATGTCATATATACCATCCTGTCTTTCTGAAAATGGCTCCCACAGGCGGGACGTATCATTCTGGTGTACTAAAAATATGGATTTGTTTCCAGTGATTTCAGCAGATTCGGTAATTTTATCATCGGTGTAGTAAGGGAATAAAGCGTTTTCAGAATCCTTTCGTCCTGCACTCAAGCCTCCGTTACTTGATATAAACATCCAGTGATTAGAATCACTAACTATACTCATGAAAAACGGACGCATTGCGTCGCTATTTGTAATCTTATAGTATTTTTCGTTCTTTATTTGAACATCGCATATTTCCATATTCTCTTTTCTACCTATTTCTTTCATTAATTTTAATTCACTAGTCACGTAGTGTTTTTATCGTTCTATAGCTCTTCCAATGTTTTCCCCTTTTTTCTATTACAAACCTGTATACAAAGCATACAGCACATAAAGAAAAATGCATAAATAGCAAAAGTAGTTGAAGGTCACAAACTTGATAATTCCCTTAAATCACTTGGGTAATAGAACTGCTCACTTAAGGCTATCTTCTTTTACTCATATATTCTCACGTAATCGACCAACATAGTTTGTGGAAAGACGGTATTGGCATCAGGTGGCCCAACAAAGTTGCCACCAACTGCCAAATTAATAATTATATAAAAAGGCTGATCATCAAAAACCCAATTATTCCAAACACCATCATATTCTGGTGCAGGATAAAGTTCTTTTACAAAATCAGGCTCTGGGCCAGCTGGTAAATCATCTGGTGTAATTTGATTATATAAAACATCGTCAACATAGAAATTTATGTATTCTGGTCCCCACTCAATTCCAAAAACATGAAAGTCCGTATCAAAGCGATCATTTTCTAAGTCATATGCTTTGGTAATAGCTTCACCTGCAGAATAGCCTGGTCCATGAATACTTCCATTTAAGAGCGTTGGCTCCTGGCCTCGATTTTCCATTATGTCTATTTCTCCACAAAACGGCCAAACTAAGGTTCCTGGATCGTCATCTTCTACTTCCTCAATGTTTGAAGGTAACAACCAAAATGCTGGCCACAAACCTTGTCCCCAAGGCAACTGTATTCGTGCTTCAAAACGACCATACTGCCTTTCCATCTTACCTTTTGTTGTTATCCGAGCTGAGGTAAAACCTGCACCTTCAAAAGATTCTTGAAGTGCCGTGATATGCAAATTGCCTCCTTCAACTTTGATGTTTTCCGGCCGATCAGTATAATACTGAAGTTCATTGTTCCCCCAGCCATTATTTCCAGTTCCTATTTCAGTATTCCAGATGGAAGCATCAATTGAACCTTCCGTTTCGAAATTGTCTTCAAAAGTCAGATTAGTTAATGTAGTTACTGTTTGTGTCTCATCTCTTGCGCAGCTAAAACAACACAGAACCAAGACCATTGATATGACAAGGCTTGCATGAGATTTATATGTCTTAAAAATAAATGGTATCCGCATATTACTGTTTTTTATTGATTAAGTACATTTTGAAAAGTATTTCATCCGTAGATTAATACTCCTTACACCGCGCTAATAATTATTGATTATAGAAGTAAACATTGTCCACATAAAGCGTTCCACCACCTGCAGGAAGGCCAGAAAAGATCAGTTGTGCCATACTTGTATAGCCACTCAATCCAGTGAAATCTGAAATTGAAATGTCATAAGACACCCACTGTCCTTGTGGTAAATTCTCAAAAACTAGCTCATGTTCTGAATCATCACCACCTTCAAACTCTCCATCTGGACCAAAGTCAACTAACTTGATCCTAAAAGTCGTCATGTTTGGCGTCCATACATCGACACTAAAATGAGTCATTGAAGAGGCATCTACTAAATTGCCTCCTACCGTTTCAACTCCTACAAAATCAAGATCCGTGTACTTCTTTGTATCATTTCCAGCGATCTGTATGTCCTGCAAATTTGCCATTGACCAGTCTGTTTTCCATGTATTGACTGGTACATTTGGATAGGTATTACTAAACAATGAAATGACATCAGCAGCGTCTTGTGTTGGTGTTGGTGCTGCCGAGGTTGGTTCATCTCCTCCTCCTGTTTCCTTAAAGAAATAGATGTTATCTAAATAAATATCTCCATTACCATCAAACTTAAGTTGAATGACGTCTGCGAGATCCACAGGCGAGAAATCACCTAAAGGAATATCTACACTGTTCCATCCTGAAGATGGAACACTAAGAGCTACATCTTCTTCCGTTAAATTCCCGCTAATCAAATAAGCATTGAATGAAGAAGAATTTGCTGTCCAATAATCAATATGCAAAAAGTCCATATTGCTCACATCCTGAGAACTACCTAACTCCAGTCCTTGATAATCAAGACCAGCATAAAGCAAGGTATTATTTCCCGCAACTTGCACTTCTGTAACCACTGTTGCCTGACCCCAATCAGGATTTGTATTTGATCCACTAATATTATTGTAGGCATCACTGTAAACTGAAATTACATCCGCCTCTGCTTTAGTTGGCGATGGAGCAGCAATTGTCGGTTCAGTTGAACTTGAGCCACCGTCATCATAAAAATACACATTGTCAACATAAATACTTGATATAGTTGCATCTGAAACAAACACCACTTGTGCTAGATTAGATCGACCGGTTAGACCTGCCAATTCTGATAAAGATACATCAAGACTATACCATTCATCATTTACTAGATTAGAATTATCAAGAGTAATTTCTCCTGCAGAATCATCACTAGTGCCAAATTGATTATCTGGACCAACATCTGCTACCCTAATAGTTAAAAAGTCTCCGAACTCTACATCTTCTCGAGGCTGAACATCAACATGTAGGTGTGTCATTGAAGAACCGTTTATCGTAGAAACATTTTCTAAGAACTGAATTCCTACGAAATTCAACTCTGTGTATGCGATTATATTATCACCATTAATATTGATATCATCTTGACCTAAGGTGGTTTGATATGGCGCCCAATAGCCATTATAATAATCTACTGGCTCATTATTGTAAACGTCTGAAAAAATAGAGATTACATCACTTGGATCACGTGTTGGAACAGGAGCGGTATTAAAATCTCCAACCACACTAATTAAGCCAGAGCCCTTTGCTGCGACACCTCCTAAAGTAGCCGTGATAACTGCTTCTCCCATACCAACGGCTGTGATCACACCTAGTTCGTTAACAATTGCAACGTTGGGGTCAGAAGAAGTAAATTCAAAATATGCTGGTTTGATCGAGACCGTTTGGTCTTCACCATTTTCTAAATTGAGCGTTTGCTGTAAATTAGAAATAGCAACTGTAACGCCAACAAAAGTTGTAATCGATTCATCTGTACCATTAAAAATCGAAGGTCTTGGCTGCGCTATAGTTCCCAGTTTTTCGAATTGTAAATCATCAATCCAAAAGCTATAACCTTCGCCATTTTCAGGGCCCTCTGCGTACCAAAACATACCGCTTTCTTGGGTCAACTTCGAAGGATCAGGAATTGCAATTGTATATTGTCTCCAATTTGTGGTTAGTTCCAGATTACTTAGTGTAACTTGAAATTTGTTTTCTTGAAAGTCTTGTCCAAAACCGATCTCATTAATAGTTCCTTTTTTTGTGGCTTTCGCCCAAAAAGTAAGAGCATCAAAATCAGAAAGATCACGCTTTCCATAGTCAGGAAAAATAGCTCCTGCATAAGCACCTTTGGGGTCATCTACATTGGGAACGTCAAATCGCATAGCGGAAGTGCCCTTATATTTAGTTTTTGTATCTACTGAAAATGCTTCAAAGTAAGACCCTGCGAAAGGAAGATATTCTAACCCTGCACTGAATCCGTCTAGGTAAACTTCGCCATTTTTAGGATAAGTAGCTAATGTAGCATCATCAGAAAGGTCTCTCTCACAACTACTAGAAATAAATGCAATTCCTAGCAAGAACAGAATACTTGAGTTTATGATTATATTTAACTTCATCATTATATTTTTTAACAAGCTTTATTATTTACCAATATTAACATGAAAGTAGGTTCTAATTTCCCATTCGGAACCATTGCCAAAACCTACTGGACTAAGTATTGGTTCTGTAGCAAACTCAGACCCCACTAGATTTGGAAGATAACGTGGCGAATACTGATCCAAAGATCTCCATGTCCAGCGTAATCCCATCTGAGTACTTGGTAACACAAACCAACCTGGTTTACCCAAAGTAGTAGATAAATCTAACATTAGTTGTTGAGGATAAGTCAGGTTAAAATCACGATGATAATCAAAAGGACCCCAATCATTGATTTTGTAGTGAGAGACTAATTTCAATTTCTTATAAATAGCTCTCATGTCCAGCACATATCGTTCGATTAATCTAGCGTCGCTACCGTTTGCTTGAGCGGTTCCCACTAGTACATTAGCAATAACTCCGAGGTCTGGGTTTATTTTAGAAACCATCCTCACATTTGTTTGCCATAAATCTTGTGCCGGTGCAGATTCAGGAAAAGCGAAAGAGGTACGATTGCCTAAAAAACCAACAGCTGCATCCTGAGTTGTAGGAAGATGTCGGTATGAAAAACCTGCACTTACTGCAAATTTTGCATCTTCTGCGCGGTCATTATCCCATTCATACATCCATGTACCAGGCGTGGGATCATAAGTAAGCAGTAATTCTCCGGCAACTGTCTCTCTATTACCATCTCTTACTGCGAAAGGATCAGACTGCACGTTTCTAAGACGACCAGGCGCCGGAACATCGTTAGGAATAGGATCAACAAGTGGTTTTTGCCATAAGAAATTCGGTGCGATTTGGAAGTCACCAAGCAAATAGGTAAAACCTGTTAAGAAATTACTTTTATTTCCGCTACCACTATCCTTTAATGTCCATCCTGTAAAAGTACGTGTTGCATCAGCCCCACCATTGGCTACAAGCCCCTGTACAGAACCCTGCGCATACCAATTAAATGCCCCTTTTGAATATTGGATTTTAGCTTTACCTCCCCAATTATCCGTAGGCTTTATTTCATCTTCGTATACTTCATAATTTCCTGGTTCGCCTGAAACTATCTGGAAGGTTCTTCCATTTAGGGGTGATCCACCCCACATTCCACCTAATTCAATATCGATTGGCCCAACTTTTCTTTCCACATGAATTGTTGCTCTCCTTGTTTTAGGAAGTGGAATGGCAATTGAAGTAACAAAGCCAGATGCTTCATCAACATCTTCGTGAAATACACCTGTAATCTTAAAGCGCTTTATTTCACGTCCATATTTTAATAGAATCGCAGGATTGGCTCCCCACCATAATTGGGGGCCAAATGCCGCATGTAGACCTTTGAATTTATTTTTACCATCGATTTCCATTCCTAGGATTTCCCCATTGTAAAGATCTAGATTTGGGCCGTAATTTGCCTCTGGATACAAACCGAAAAAATCACCTTCATATGCCCAATGATAATGGCCGGTTCTGTAAAAACCCCTTACATCAAAATCTTTGGTCGTCCAATCAAAGTCAGCATTATATATTCTCAAATTACCATCTGTTCTATTGACACGGCCTCTTACTACATTCTCGTAAAAAATCTCATCAATTGGATTATCCGCTACATTACCAACTAAGTTGAACGTTGTGCTAGCTCTAAGGTTAGGTGTAGGATTGGCTTCTACCCCAATAAAGAAAGACTGCATGTGATCAAAGCCAAGTTCATCCGGATAAGAAGCTAATTCTGGGTTATTAATAATTTCTTGGTCAGGTTGAGATGGAGTTGTAATTAATGATCCACCGGTATTAAATGTTTCAAACTTAGCTTGAAAGTTACTCAAACGGATTTTTTGGTTTCCCCCCAATGCAGCTTTGTCTCCTCTTGCCCTGAGCATCGCATCTGTGATCTGGATATTACTAAAGTAAGCATTGACAGACTCAATAGTTGTGCCTTGTGAATATGGATTTAGTTTGTGGGCCTCTTGCAAAGAATAATAGGCAGCTCTTGGATAAAGGGTATATAAACCTCTTTCGTTTGTAGGGCCTTTCGCACAAATTCCAAACCATTCTTCATTCATGTTATTTACTTCAGGTGCTATTAAATCTCTTGAATAACCACCATTTGACCATGAGGCATTGTTATCATGAACTTCTGCGTTTTTTCTATCATCAAATCCAAATTTCCACCAACCGTCACTAAATTGAAAAGTGAAACCACCGATAGAATTACCAGTTTTTCCAACTCCAGCAGCATTCTCGTAAATCTCTTTCCAGTTACCCAACATATAATATGCTTGAGACTCTTGATCTTCATCATTATTCTTCGCGCTAAATGCATCTGCTCCAAATTCGGTAAACATTATAGGTTTATTGAGCTTGTCCTTTACTACTTGAAACATATCTCCAAAGGAAACCCCTCTATAAGTGTTCGTTCCATATATATCGATGTCTTTACATTCATCGGCAATAATATCAATGAATAACACATCTCCATTACAAATAGCAACAGGGTGGTTCGAATCAATGGCCTTCATTGCCTTGGCAGCATCATTCATCAATTTATACATTGGTCTACCCCGTGATTCCCCAATGAAATTAATTCTTCCTTCATCATCGGGAAAATCTTCCGTTTCAGCACCTTGCCAAAAAAGTCCATAATTGTTTTCATTTCCCAAGAGATACAGTAAAAGTCCAGGAGTGTCTTTGTAATCTTTTACCAATTGTGTCATTTCAGCCATCAACAAGTTCTGTGTTCTTTCTTCATCATACAGTGTAACTGGTGTCCAAGCACCATCTAAGGTTAATCCATATCTACCAAATGAATGGTTTAGCATGGTGTATATTCCATAATTCTCGTATATATACTTAATCCATTTGGCAGGAACACCTGTATATTGTCTGATAACATTCACATTCATGTTCTTCAATAGCGCCATTTCGGAATCCAATGCAGCTTGAATAATGTCATCTGATTTATTCCATAAATCAGCATTGGTAACATCTGTTCCGATAGGAACATAATCCCAATTCATTCCGTTGATCATAAAATCATTTCCGTCAACAATCAGTTTCATTCCCTGATCAGTATTCTGAACTGATACTTGCGCAACTTGACTAAATACGGTAATAGTCGATAAGAAGAAGACTAGGTATAGAAATATTTTTTTCATATGTAGTATTTTATTTCTTTAATGTTTTCATTTCGATGCTTGCTACAATTCAAGCAAGCAAATTCATTCGTTGTCATCGGTTCACTTAACAACCTACTATATAGCCTACAACATTCTGTGATGTGCGACTCGTTATTAGTTTTTGTTTGGAGCAATGGGGGTTATTCCAAACAAATATAAACTTAATATCTACATGGATTTAGAAAAGTACCTCAACAATTATTTCATCATAAATAAAAAATACTACGTCATAGGATTCTTAAATTTTAACTAAATTGTTGATAATTAAGTATTTTTGCTAAACACAAACTTACACATGCATCATTTTAGTTACAACATGGGGTACATTTTTAAGATCGTTCTGTTTTTTTTACTTTGTAGTCATTCTCATGCTTTTTCTGGAAAGTATCCTATACAAAATTTTACCCCTACTGACTATAAAGCAGGAATCCAAAATATAGATTTTGCTCAAAATAGAGATATGACCCTTTTTGTAGCAAACAATTTAGGGGTGCTCTCTTTCAACGGAGACAATTGGGGGAGAAAAGAATTCAATAGTGGCAAGAAAAAAAGGTCTTTAGCGTTTGATGAAAATTCTGACCGCCTTTACATTGGTTCCCAAGGAGAGTTTGGATACATTGAAAACGACTGGTCCTATGTATCATTGCTAGAAAAAGTCCCACCACATTCAAGAGATTTTGATGAAGTTTGGGATGTATACCTTCTCAATTCAAAAGTCTACTTCTGCACATTTCAAGGCATTTACGTATATGATGGTCAGGCAATTTCTGTTATTAAGCAAGAGAGTAACCTAGATAGATCATTCGAGGCTAATGGCAAATTATTTACCCAAAACCAAAAAGGAAAACTTTTTGAACTAAAAGACCAAGAACTTATCCCTGTCTTTTCACAAAGTCAGGGTAATAAGATCATAGCAGGAATAATTCCCCAAGATGAAGGTATTTTGTTAATTTACAATTCAGGTGAAATTGAATTGTATACTACATTTGGATTTAGTGCTAAATACCATGACCTGACTAAGGCCTTACAAGGAAAGTATGTAAACCATGTAATTCAGCTGTCAGATACACGTCTGGCCATTTCTTCTCAAACTGGTGGAGTCTTTTTATATGATCTTCAGAAACGATCTATAGAAAACATCACAAGTCAAGATGGTTTACAGAGTAACACGTGCTTGCGCACATTTCAAGACTATGCAGGAAACCTGTGGGTAGGTATGCAAAATGGCATTGCGCTGATAGACATCAATTCGCCCATTCGGTTTATTAATAAGGAAGTTAATATACAAGGTAGTGGCTACGAAGCTTTTGAGGTAGAAGCAGGTACTTATTATACGACATCAAGTGGAATCTACTTCCTAGCAAAAAATGCTTTGCAAACGGTTTTTTTGCAAGGTACAGAAGGGCCTGCCTATGGTATGCAAAAAATTGCAGGCAAACTCTATGCAGGTCACCACACTGGTTTATTTCTTCTAGAAGGAAATAAAGCAAAGCGCATGGCCAATACAGAGGGTTTATGGCAGATAAAACAATTACAATCTGACCCAACATTTGCTATTGCTGGAACCTATTTCGGTTTGTACCTTTTCAAGATTAACAATCAGCTGGAATTAGAGCCTGTTCAAAAAATTGTTGGTTTCGACGAATCAAGCCGCTTTTTTGAAGAAGACAACCTTGGACGAATATGGGTAGGACAATTTTATAAAGGTTTATATCAATTGAATTTGAAAGAGAGCCTTAAGGAAGCAACCGTACAAAAAATATCAGATGACTATGACTTACCTATTGATGAGCAGCTTGTGTTGAGTCGTGTCGACAATGAACTTTATTTAGCCACAAACAAAGGTATATATAAACTTGATCAAACAACAGACCAGATCGTAAAGGCCGAAAAATTTTCTGCTGCTATCGGAGAACAGGCCGTATATCTACTTGCGCAAGACAACCAAAAGAACATACACGTATTTGCCGAAAACCTAGTAGGATTTTTCAAACAAATCAGTGCAAACAACTATGTATTTGTTCGTTCCTCATTATATCAAATGCGTTATTTTTTCAATAATGACTTACTTAATGTTTCGGTGAATGTGGATGATGGCATTCTGTTTAATGCTAATGAGGGTTTCATACATTACAAGACTGAGTTAGAAAATAGGGTAGAAATTGGAAAATCGGTGGTTATTAACAAGGTTGTTAGTGTTGTTGACGATAGTATTTTATATGCACGAAAACCCTTTGAGCTAAAACTTAAAACTATCGAGAACTTGGTTGTATCTCAACGCGCGAAAGTGATACAATTTGAGGTTGAATCTTTTCAGTTTAATGAAGTCAATAACCAGCAGTTTCGCTATTTTTTAAAAGGCTTCGATGAAGGTTATGGAGAGTGGACTAATATAAATATCAAAGAGTACACTAACCTAAAGGAAGGAGAGTATGAATTTACGGTTCAAATCCGCAATTATCTAGGAGAAATTATGAGCAGCTTACCTATGCAATTGACGGTAAACCCACCATTTTACAGGAGCCTAATAGCTAAAATACTGTATGTAATCTGCGGAATTTTACTATTGTTTCTGGTTTTCAGACTTCAAATAAGAAGATACAAAGAAAAAGCAAAGCAAATTGAAGAGAAAAAGCAACACGAGCTAGCAGTAAAACAGATCGAGCTAGTTGAAATTGAGCAGCAAAAGGAACAACAATTGAAGCAAATGGAAGAGGATAAGGTGAGAAATGAATTAGAATATTTAAACAACTTGTTGGCGGCTTCGACAATGAACTTAGTCGTGAAGAACGAATTCATGGAAAATATAAAAGTAAAACTTAAGGAGGTTAAACAAAAAGGTAAAAATATTGAAACGAAACAGGCTTTAGAGCAAATAGTAAAAGAAATAGATACCACGCTTAAGCTACAAGAAGATTGGGAACAGTTTGAATACCACTTCGATCAGGTTCATGGCGACTTCTTAAGCCGTTTGAGAGCGGAATTTCTTGACCTTAGTCCAAACGAGCAGAAGCTCTCTGCTTTCTTACGACTTAATTTGAATACCAAGGAAATTGCTAACCTGATGGGCATTTCTCTTCGAGGTGTTGAAGTGGCTCGCTATCGCTTACGCAAAAAATTAAATCTGAATAAAGGTCAAAACTTGACTAAATTTGTGTTAGAGTACTAATTTTAGGCGTGTCTTCTTTACGATCTATGGTTATGCTTCATAACTACAGACTCGTTTTTCTGCATCCGTATTAGATTTTCCTTCTAAAATTCTGACAACACCATTTTGTTCCATTTAACCCGAATTATGCATTAAGATATCTATTACGAGCTTAAACTGCTTCGATAATGGGAACGTCCAGCTCTTTTGATGCTCACCGTGATGGTGACCACGGCTGTGCTTCAAAAGAACTGTTGAGCTCCCATTCTCTTTGCATTTCAAGCTCTCATGACGAAAACCTAATGCATATTTTGGGTTTAATAATTCTTGTAAATAAAGTGAAACCTTGAAACAGAATTGGTATTACAAAGTATCTGACTTCGAATCACCATTTTTTGATCTTGATCTGAAAAGATAAGAGGTTGGGGTGTCCCCAAAAAAAAATGGACACAGCCGACTTTCCCCAAAAGGGGTGCATCAAATCAACCGTGTCCAACACAAAATTACCCTTTTTTGCACAACTTTTTTCCTTAACCCGAATAGCTATGTTATTATATAATGTGTATATTTATATTATGATATCAGAAGATTTTAAGATATACTATAAGAGTTTGTCCTTATCCACTCAGCAGAGGATAATTGAAGAACTATTGGGATTAGGACAAAAGGAAGAATCACTTTTGGATCCTAAAATTACACCATTAAAGTGCCCACATTGTAATTCAACACATGTTGTGGGTAACGGCAAAACTACAAATGGAGTGCAGCGTTATCGATGTCGAGGATGCAAAAAGTCATTTGGTAGTACAACAGGAAAGGTGTGGCATGCAATGCATAAAAAGGACAAACTTAAGGCCTATATGCATTGTCTATTGAGTGGTTATAGTATCCGTAAGAGTGCTAGTCAAGTAGGAATAAGTTTAGCAACATCATTTAGTTGGCGACATAAGCTATTAACGAGTATTA
>CALBVQ010000124.1 GCA_937969485.1 uncultured Saprospiraceae bacterium
TCCAAGTCAACATTGTTCGTTACTTGTGGAGTCCTTGCCGCCCATATATTGTATGGAGAATTACTACCGATCGTAATATCCCATGCTACCCAAGAATCATCATTACCATAAAGTGCTGTGGGTACCGTCACCTCCGTCCAAGACTCCCCATGATCGAACGACCGCATAATTTTCTTCGGTGCAGAATACGATGGATAGTAGACCAAGTAAATCAGACCAGGTAAACTCGCACTAACTTCGATGGAAGTAACTTTACCAGAACCGAAGTTATGCACTTGCTCGAAGGTCACTCCATTATTAGCAGTTCTGTACAATGCGCCATTCTGCCCTAAGTAAAACTTACTATAATTGAAGGCATCAAATGCAATTTCACTACTTTCCCCTATTGTAAAACTTGCGTTGGGTTTTCTTGAAAGGCCAATATTCTGTGGAGATTCCATTCTATTTCCTGTAAGAAGTCGCATGCTGGTATGATCATAGATAACATCATTTTCCCCTCTATTGATAAATGCTCGAGAATTATCACCACTTCTTGTGGAAACCCAGCCAGTTTCATATGTATTACCTTCCTTCAGCATAGTGCCGTTATGATAAGTTCCTCCCAGCATAATATCTTGGTCATAAAAGCCTACGTCGAATCCTCTAAAATCAGTTCCATGCAGACCGTTCATGCGCTTATGAAATGTGGTAGCATTGTCGGTAGATCGAAATATACCCCCATCGCTTGCAATCCAAACTGCCCCATTTACATACTTTATATCGTGAATATCTGCATGCACGTAAGTATCAGGAGTTTGTCGATAAATATAATTAGAATGGCACTGAACAGTTGATCCGCCATCAACAGATTTCCACAAGTTTATCCCGCCTGTGAGCAGTTCGCTTGCATTTTGTTGGCTTACGCCCAAAGCTAAATCATAATAATACTGTCCGCCATTACTTGTTCCACTACAGTCCCATTCCATGATATTGGGATTATTCAAAGAAGCATTTCCTCCATCTGAATCACCGCAACATCTTCTTTCCCAATTCTGTCCTTGATCTGAACTTTTATAAATTCCTACCAGGCCATCACTTCCATTGATTTTTCCTACAGCTAGAGCATACACAGCATCAGGTTCAGCTGCAGTAACTGCGATTACAGTTCGCTTTTGCTCCTCAAAAGTTCCAGGCTGTGGATACCCCTCGTCGTACAGAGTAAATGTAACTCCACCGTCCTCACTTTTATGGAATTCTGTTTTGTTCCCTACTGCTCTTACTAGATAAATAATGTTAACATTCGTGGGATGTCTTTCGATATCGATAATATTCCCTGACAGGTTACTAGTGAAGTTTTCGCCACCATCGACGCTTTTATAAAACCCTTTGTTTGTTGCTAAGAAAACTACGTGAGATAATGAGGGGTTAACAAGTAATTCTCTTCCAACATAGTTCGTATTTTCTAGTTCTACTCCCCCAGTTTCTATCCAAGTGATCCCGCCATTAATTGTTTTATAAAAGGTATTTTTTGCTGCAAGGTAAATTACTGACGGATTCATAGGCTTATATGCAGCTGCCTTTGCAGAGATTACAGGCAAATCGGCCGAAATCAAGTCCCAACTAATCCCGCTATTTGAAGATTTCCAAAGCCCTGCTGAAGCAGTGCCCGCCAAGATGTGTTGTTCTAGCCCAGCGCAGAAATGCAAAGAATAAACATGTGCGGTACCAGGGGTACTGCCAGATACCTCAGCATCTAGATCTATATCTTCAGGACCGATTGCCGACCATTGGTTAGGAGTCTTAGCAGCAGATTCTAATCTTCTTTTCAAAAATTGATTGTCTATATTTTGAAGTTCAACTTTAGATTTTGTCTTGTCATACGGAATTCTTGAGTGCGCTCGCAATAATCTCTTGTAAAATTGAGTATGTTGATTCTTGATGAGTTCATTGTTCGAATAAAATTCCTCATACTTGTTAGTAATTCCAGCCACATCAGATTGATTTGCATACATATAACTTACCCAATTGGGTTTCATATCTTCCTTGTCTGTGCCTATGTTACCTTCAGCAACTTCTGTATTCAAAAGTGGTGTGCCGCATTGTTGACTGTTGCCAATGCTAGATGTGACTAGCATTGCTATAGTAATTATAAGTATTTTCCCCTTGTTCATAAAATATTTCTTTAACGATACTTGCGACTTAAACCTGCGTGTACAGCAAGAATGACTGATAGGAAAACTAATAGACTGCATAACCTCTGGGCATGCAAGTTCTATTCTAATTGCTGCAGAAGTACCTCTCATAAGTGAATTGAGAAAATTGGAACTATAGCAATAACGCTAGACTTCAAGTCGGTGAAGCATCTGTGGTTTAGATAAAATAACTGTTGAAGGGAATGCTCGATTCTAAACTCGAGACAAATCTATCCTATTTTTATATATTATAAAATTATATAACATTTAAATTACTGATAACATGTATTTTAAATACATATTTGATGATAAATTTTACGATTTTGGAATAATGGTAGTGCAAAGACTAACATTCAATCTTCAACTTTCTCAGGTAAAATCAAGAGTAGTGGCCTGCGAATTACGTAGTAGGGCGCTTGTAAAATCAGGAGATACAAGCCTAAAAATCAGTGCAATAGTTGTTTGAAATCTAAATGTGTACTATATGGTTTAAAATTAAGAAATGGAAAGATTTCAAATGCAAAAGCTCTTAGCGTTGTTAGCAAAATTATGGTAATCTAAAAATTCATCAATAATCTTTAATTGCTTTGATTACTTTTGTCTTCAATAGATTAAATGTTGGTTAAATTAAGCTTGATAATAAACTAAAGCTTTAGATGTTTTTTTAATCATAATATATCTTATAACATCCATAATATTTTTCGTTGGAATCCTATTATAGATAATGAAAAAATAGGTTAAAAAATGTCGTTTAACTAATACAAATATAAACTAAAATTTAGGTCTCTCAATTCTATATTGACTTTCACCCAATATCTGACAAATGAAGCAAACAAGAAATATTATTCTAAGTTCCGCCATAACAACAGTACTTTGCATAGCTATATTCAAGTATTTCGAGAATCCTGATGTGTACTACATTAATTCTGCACCTACAATTCAGGCAGTATCGGTAGCTGATAATATTCCTTCAAATAGCAACTATGCGACTTATGAAGAGTCAGTACCAACTGATTTTGTTACTGCATCAAAGGTGGGAAAGAAATCTTCAGTTTACATAAGGGCTATACCAAAGAGCAAATCCAAAAGGCTGTTAGGTGCGGCAAGTGGATCTGGAATAATCATTTCGGAAGATGGATATATAGCAACCAATAACCATGTGGTTTCTGGCGCAGGAGAAATTGAGGTATTACTAGACAATAACAGAGAGTATAGCGCTGAGTTCATAGGTTCTGATCCATCTAATGATATTGCTTTGCTAAAAATAGAAGCTGAAGGATTAGATTATGCTACTTTTAGTAATTCTGACTCGCTACAAGTAGGAGAATGGGTACTGGCAATTGGCAACCCGTTCGGTCTACAATTCACTGTCACTGCGGGAATTGTTAGCGCAAAGTCAAGGAATATCTCTATGCTTGAAAAGTCTGGAATTGAGAGTTTTATTCAAACCGATGCAGCAGTTAATCCAGGAAATAGTGGTGGCGCATTAATAAATACAAAAGGAGAAGTTGTAGGAATCAATTCAGCAATTATTGCAAAGTCAGGAAATTATGAAGGCTATAGCTTTGCCATTCCTAGTAACTTAGCGCAGAAAATCTTATTTGATCTGAGGAATTACGGCGGAGTACAACGTGGTTGGTTGGGAATCGCTATGGTTGATGTCAACGACAAAAAGGCCAAAGAAATGGGTCTTGATATGGTCAATGGCGTTGTTGTGGTTTCAGTTAGCAAGGATGGAGCTGCATACGATGCAGGATTAAAAAAAGATGATGTAATCACAACAATCAATGATATTTCATTTACATCATCTTCACAATTCATGGAAATTGTAGGGAGATTCAGGCCTGGGGATGAAATAAACATAAGGTACATCAGGGATGGAAAAAATATGGAGACTAAGGCCTTACTTCGGAACCAACTAAATACCACAGATTATGTCGCTGTCCGAAAAGATGATTTTTTGACAAAACTGGGATTTGAATTAAGAGATCTTAGTAATGGGGAAAAAGAGACAGTGAGAGAAGTTGGTGTTTATGTAGTGTCAGTTTATAGAAATTCTTTGATAGGAAGAACCAATATGGACCCTGGTTACATTGTTACGAAATTTAACAAGAAGAGAGTAAAAACAGCAAGCGAGCTAATTAATTTGCTTAAAACTACTTCAGGACAAGTAATCTTAGAGGGCTTTTATGAGCATCATCCAGACTATTTCCCCTATGCGTTTAACTTGGATTAATTCAATTTGCTAATTTATACATAGTTAGTTCAGCATTTAATAATATCTTGCAGAATCTTAAAATCTAATACCTATATGTCGAAGGATTTTCAATACAATGTTAATGAAGACGCTAACAAGTTAGCTGTCGCTGATCTAAAATACAGGTTAGAAAAAATCTATCAAGGAGGAGGAGAAAAGAAACTGCAAAAGCAGAGAGACAAGGGCAAAATGACCGCAAGAGAAAGAATTTCTTATCTTGTTGACGACGTGGAAGAGATGCTAGAAATAGGAGCATTCGCAGGTGATGAAATGTATGAAGAACATGGAGGATGTGCTGCTGGAGGTGTCGTGGTTGTGATCGCTAGAGTTCGCGGTCGACAATGTATTGTTGTTGCGAATGATGCTTCGGTCAAAGCAGGCGCATGGTTTCCTATTACAGCAAAGAAAAATTTAAGAGCGCAAGAAATTGCGATGGAAAATCGACTACCAATAATTTATCTAGTAGATAGTGCGGGTGTCTATTTACCAATGCAAGATGAAATTTTTCCAGATAAGGAGCATTTCGGAAGAATGTTTAGAAACAACGCAGTGATGTCTAGCATGGGGATCATACAGATCGCTGCTATTATGGGCAGTTGTGTTGCTGGCGGAGCTTACTTGCCAATCATGAGCGATGAATCCTTGATTGTAGATAAAACTGGATCCATATTCCTTGCAGGTCCTTATCTTGTGCGTGCAGCCATAGGAGAGACAGTTGACAAAGAAACACTAGGTGGTGCAACAACACAATCTGAAATTTCTGGTGTAACTGATTACAAGATGAAAAACGATGCGGAATGTCTTGACACAATCAAGGATTTACTGGACAAGGTAGGTGATCAAGAAAAAGCGGGCTTCAATAGAGAAGCAACCAAAGAACCTGAGTTACCAATCGATCAAGTAACAGGCATACTACCTGATAGCAGATCGAAGCCATACGATATGAGTGAGCTACTCAAGTGTATTGTCGATGAAGGTTCACTTACATATTATAAAAAGGATTACGGAAAAACTATGCTGACTGCTTATGCTCGAATTGATGGGTGGGCAGTAGGTATTGTGGCAAATAACAGAGAGGTAGTGAAATCCGCAAAAGGAGAAATGCAATTTGGTGGAGTGATTTACAGTGACTCGGCAGATAAAGCTGCGCGATTCATTATGAATTGCAATCAGAAGAAAATTCCGCTACTCTTTTTACACGATGTGACGGGTTTCATGGTGGGTAAGAGAAGTGAGCATGGCGGGATCATAAAAGATGGAGCAAAAATGGTTAGTGCTGTCAGCAATTCTACAGTCCCTAAATTTACTGTAGTAGTAGGTAATTCGTACGGAGCGGGAAATTATGCAATGTGCGTAAAAGCCTATGATCCACGACTAATTCTCGCTTGGCCGAGTGCAAAAATTGCTGTAATGGGTGGCTCGCAAGCTGCAAAAGTATTGGCCCAAATTCAAGTGAGCTCTATGAAGTCAAAAGGAAAAGAAGTTAACGAGGAGGATCAAGCAGCTTTAATAGCAAAGATCGAAGATAGTTATAATAGACAGACTACTCCATACTACGCAGCTGCAAGATTATGGGTTGATGCTGTAATTGATCCTCGCGAAACAAGAAAATATATTTCTCAAGGGATAGAAGCAGCAAATAATGCTCCTGTCGCAAAATTCAATGTTGGTGTTATCCAAACCTAATCATAAACAAGAAATCATAGTTAAAACTATGGCAGGCATGGAAGAAATTCTTGCCGAAGAAATTACTAGCCTAGGTGCTGAGCACGTAGAGATCTTGAATCGTGCTGTAAAAGCTCAAGCGAGCTCTAGTACGATTTACCGAATCAACTTATGCTCATACTTTGCGTTACGTGTCCTCGTGCCCATTCATCATGATGTGATTCACGACGAGGATCATCTCTACTATTCCGTAAAGAGAATCAACTGGACAGATATCATTTCTCCAGAACAAACTCTAGCCGTTCGATCTTCTGTAAACTCAGAATACTTTACCAATTCGCATTATGTTGAACTAAAAACTAAAGATGCAATTGTAGACCAGTTTACAGCAAAATTCGGTAAAAGGCCTGATGTCGATTTGGATGATCCAGATCTAGTAGTAAACATCCATATTTATAGGAACGCATTGACTATTTCTTTGGATAGTTCAGGAGGTTCTCTTCATAAACGTGGCTATAGAATCAGTTCTACGGTTGCACCCATCAACGAGGTGACTGCAGCAGGGCTAATTAAACTATCTGGCTGGAATCATGAAGATACATTTATTGATCCTATGTGCGGATCAGGTACACTTTTGGCGGAAGCCATTTTACAAAAATTAAGAATTCCCCCTCAACCAATCAACAGGAAATTTGGCTTCCAACAATGGAGTAACTTCAACCAAGAAGAATGGGAAGAAGTCGTAGGGCAAGCTATTGAAATGCAATTAGATATTCCCGACTTCAAAGTATATGGAAGTGACTTAGATGACCGAGCTATAGAATGTGCCGAATATAACCTAGCTGAAGCAGGTCTGGGGCGGTATGCTGAAATTCAAAAGAAAGATTTCCATCATTATGCCGAAACAACAAAAGCTCACTTAATCTTTAATCCACCGTACGATATGAGAATAGAGTCGGATGATATAATTGCGGAATATAAAAAGATAGGTGACACGCTAAAACAGAAATTTAAGGATTCGCAGGCTTGGATCATTTCCGGAAACCTAGACGCTTTGAAAAGAGTGGGTTTACGGCCAAGTAAGAAAATGAATATGATGAATGGGCCAATAGAATCAAAGTTTTATAAATTTGAAATGTATGCGGGAAGTAAGAAAGCAAAATATAACAAATAGTATATTTACACTGCTAATACTATGTGTGGGAATGAGCATTTCCGCTCAATACTCCCCTACTTTCATTGGCGATAGCATAAAATTTGAAGTACTAAAGCAACATAAAACTGCAATCATGCGTACTACATTTATAGATGCAAGTGTGAATCGAAACCAAATGCCGATTTTTTGTAAATGGGAATTGGATATAGAAGACTATACCAAGATTCCCGTAAAATTCCGACTTGGAAGTCAGGATGCAGTGGATCGCATGGAAAACAAAGGACCAACAACAGTAAAAAATTAATGAATATGAAATATATACTAGGACTATTATGTGTGTTTGCTCTTTTCAGTTGTGAAGATACGCCAGAACCCATTCTAGGTTGTACAGATGCTGAAGCGGAGAATTACAATGAGAATGCTACCGAATCCGACAATAATTGCGTCTACGCCAGAGAAGCATTTTTGGGAGACTTTACAGGAACAATAACTTGTGGATTTTTCATTCCAGATCCTAGTCCATTCAAGATGTCAGTATCTGAAGGATTAGTAGGTAACAATACTGTAGTAATAGAAATTTCAGAGACTCCGACGCCTTTCCCTATTGTTGATGGAATGGCTAAAGGTGACAGTCTTCTTATTCCTCAAAGCACGTATATGCTTGAAGTTTTAGGTGAGCCAAGAGATGTTGATATCTCGGGAAGTGCTGTCTATGCTGACAATGAAACGACCTTAAATGGACTGATGAAAATTCAAGCAGACATTAGTGGAACAGTTGTTACAGACAATTGTGTGTTTGAAGCTACAAAGTAATTTCCCTTATTTTGGTGTTACTGAAGTTTCGTAATATCATCTACACCAATGTACCTTTTTGACGTAAACATTTCTGCGTATTCAGCGTGGATGTGCCTACCGTAGGTTTTAGCTTTACCAGCGATAAAATCGAAAAAGTCCTTATTGGTTAAAGGAGTTTCTGGCTCATCCGACGTGGGATCATAGAACTGTGACTTAAAACATTTTATGCATTCTATTTTCTTATCGAAATTCTTGCTGATATCCACCACTAGGTGAGGTTCAGAGTTTCGATCTTGAATATAATGGTAGACTGCAGACGGTCTCCACTTTTCCTGCGGTTTTCCATCCCATGTAGTTTCTACTTTTGCAAGGCCAGCAAGAAAGCAAGCTCGACTAATAAGCTCTGCTGCACGTCCGTGATCAGGATGACGATCTTCCTCGGAATTAGCAAGAACAATAGAAGGTGTAGACCAACGAATCTGCTCTACGATTAGCAATAAATTTTCTTCCGTAATTTCGAAGAACCCATCTCGCATTGAAAGGTTATTTCGAAAAGAAGCACCCATCAGAGATGCTGAATCACGAGCTTCCTTTAATCTAAGTTCAGCCGAACCTCGAGTTCCCATTTCTCCTTGTGTGAGATCAACTATACCAATTTTCTTTCCGTTGTCAACAGCATTGAGCAACGTTCCACAACAACTTAACTCCACATCGTCAGGATGAGCACCGATCGCTAATATATCTACCTTCATAATATCATATTCGTGAAGTAAAGCTAAAAATCTGTGAGACATTTTGCACCAAATGTCCGTACTTTTATGAAATGAAATAGAACCAATCAATATCTAAGTTGTCGCGTATTTCCCTTTTCTTCTGTGATTTGATTCCTCGACTAGGTATTGCACTTCACTCTGCTAGATAGGTCGCTCATACCTTAAACCCGATAATTCTATCTACAGAAACCCATGCGACATCCAAGATTTTAAATAGCAGAAAGGCTAAAACGTTGCACGAAGAAACAAAGAAAATATCATTGAGTCTTCTAGGGAACCATATATCATTTCATACTAAATACGCATACAAGATTTTGTACATTTGTTGCTCTTGTATATTGAGTGCAGTATTTTTAACAAGTAAAAAATATCAAACATGCGTATTCCACTGAAGCATCTTCTAACCTTACTATTCTGCGGCCTGATGTTCTTTGGGCTTAAAGCCCAAAAAGACTTTAACGAACCTGGCATAGTGATGGAATCCAAAGCTGTCCATCTAGGGAAAACATCAGCGGTTCGAGATTTAACCCCACTAGGTCCAGTTTCAAAGGAAAAAAAGGCACAATGGAAAAAAGAAAATAAGCAACCAAGAAATTTTCTTGGAAGAGGAATGAGTAAAGTTGTACACCCTGAACTTGAGCACCAGGGGGCCGATAAGCTGCGACAGGGAATTCTTTCAGGCACAAAGTCTTCAACCGCTAATGTCCTAGTGAATATGGATGGCATCACGAATGACAGCCCCAATGACCCATCAGGCGACATAGGAAAAGATCATTATGTCCTTGGAATAAACGCAACTGAAATTGCAGTCTACGACAAGGCTGGAACACTTGTAATGAGCTTTGCAGCGAATACATTGTGGCAAGAAATTGGGTTTTCTTCAGCCGGTGACCCTATCATCTTGTATGATCAAGTAGAAGACAGATGGATCATTACTGAATTTCCTAGCGGAAACCAACTGCTAGTAGCCATTTCCGAAAATAGCGACCCACTAGGTTCATATGACGTCTATAACTTCCAAACCCCCAATTTCCCAGATTACCCAAAATATGGAATATGGAAAGATGTAATTACAGTTACCACAAATGAAAATGGAATAGGAAATCTTACAACATACTTCATCAATAAAACGGAATTGTACAAGGCCGCTGAAACAGTATCAGTTCAGCGCCTCAATCTTCCTGGTGCATCCACAACTGAAGCAGGATTTTACGTAACTACCCCTGTGGACTGGATGGGACAAACAGAACCAAAGACTTCAGATCCCATTTTCGTCCATATCGATGATTCTTCTTGGGGAGGCGTCGATGAAGATCAAATATCCGTAGTAACAGTAAACGTTGACTTTTTAGAACCGACAAATACTACATTTAGTACTCAAGGGATCGTCACTGAGCCATTTGATGGATTTCCATGTTCAGTACCGGGATTCGGTTTTTCATGTCTACCACAAGGAGGTAATGGTGGCGGATTGGATGGAATTCCAGAAGTTATTATGAATCAAGCAATTTACAGAAACTTCAATACACATGAATCCATGGTAATGAATTTCATCACCGATGTAACAGATGGTGAAAACCTCTCAGGAATACGTTGGGTGGAACTACGAAGAACGACAGGTGAATGGGAATTATATCAAGAGGGTACATTTTCTCCAGACGACGGTCTAGATCGATGGATGGGAGGGATTGCAATGGACGGATCAGGTAATATAGGCCTGGCATATAATGTAGCAAGTGAAGATGTATTCGTTGGTGTCAGATTTACAGGTAGAAAACACGACGATGAACTAGGAGTAATGACCATACCCGAAACTATTTTAGCAGAAGGTGAAAATACGATATCAAGTGGTGCAAGGTTTGGTGATTATGCTCAGATGGGTGTAGATCCAATAAATGAAAGAACTTTCTGGTATGTAACCGAATATGGAAAAGGAGCAGGAAGTTCATCCGCAACAAGAATTGCAGCTTTCGAAATAGAACGTGATGCGGTAGACATAGGAGCACATCGATTCAATGGCGAAATCACTGCTAGTTTTCAGACAGAAGAAGAGATCAGTATCCAGGTAAATAATTTTGGCATGGAAGACATAACAAGTTTCACTGCGGGCTACATTTTCAATAATGGTTCGGTTGTTACCCAAGAGTTCAATGAACCGATTTCTAGTGGAGCTTTCGTTAATGTAACTTTTGATGAAACAGTTAATTTTGCAGGAGGAGGCGCATATCCTCTTGTGGCGTTCACACAATTAGAAAGTGATGATGTTATTGTTAATGATTCTTTTAGGATAAATTTAAACAACATAGTGGCTTTGGATGCAGGGATTGTGACAGTTTCCATGGAAGCTTCAACGCTCTGTGAAGAGTTTGCCACTGCTTACGTAACGATTAGTAATTTTGGTTCGAACAATCTTACCTCTGCTGACATTGAGCTTACCTTGAACGGTGATGTTGTATATAATGAAGAATGGACAGGGGACTTAGAATTTTGTCAATCGGAAACAATCGAAATTGAGCTTACTGACTTTATAAGCGGAGAAAATGAAATTGAAGCTCATGTTAGCAATCCCAATCAAGACGTTGACCAAGGCTTGCTAAACAATTCATCAAGTTCCACTTTCACTTTTATTGAAAATGCAGTAGAATTGATACTCAACTTTCAATTTGATCAATATCCGGGTGAAACTACCTATGAAGTTATCGACGCAGAAGGGAACATTATCTCAGCTGGAGGTCCATATACTGGATCTAGTGCTCAAGAGAACTTCTGTGCAGACCCAGATGCATGCTATACTTTCATTCTTTACGACTCTTACGGCGATGGAATTTTTAATCCAGGCGGCTACGAAATTCTTGATCAAGCTGGCAATATCCTAGCTTCCATACTTAACAACAATTTTGGTTTCCAAGAGGCGAATGATTTTTGTGGGACATTTATGTGTATGTTGGAAGTAGATATTGACGTTACTCCAGCAGGCGCTAATGGAGGCACTATACTGATTACCCCTCAGAATGGTGTGGGCCCCTTCTCTTATTCGATTGATGGCGGTGCAACTTTCCAAGATAGTCCTATTTTTGAAGGAATCCCTGCAGGTAACTATGAAATTATAGTACTAGGTGGCGAAGATTGTACTTTCGAAGGAATTGCTACCGTAAATCCTTGTTCACTTTCTGTTGTTGTAGAATTTGAAGATGAAAGCAATATCAATAAGGGATCGATTGTATTACTGCCGGCAGGCGGTGTTGAGCCTTACACCTACTCGATTGACGGTGGTGAAAACTTTCAAGACAACAATCTATTTAATGAGCTTGTTGCTGGAGATTATGAAGTTGTGGTACGAGATGCCCTTGGCTGCGAATTTACTCAGACAGTGACAATAAATTTTGTGGTTTCAAATAAATCTCATCAGCTAGGTTACCATATCATTGCTACACCCAATCCTACATCTGGGACATTTCATCTGACAATCACAGGTGAGATACCGTCTGGTGAAAGACTATCTTTTAAGATTTATGACTCTGCTGGAAAGGTAGTGCGATCTGCTGATATGGTGAGGTATGACGATGTTTTTGTGACTCAAATCACCTTGGATAGCGAAGTAAGTGGAATTTACTACATACGTGTGGAGCACGAGGATATTAACGAACTGGTACGTGTGGTGAAAATTTAGAAAACTAAATGGGCTTTCGCCCAAAATAAAAAGAGGAGGCTTCTTGGTGGAGCTTCCTCTTTTGATATAGCCCGAATTATGTATTAGGTTTTCGTCATGAGAGCTTATACCAATTCTGTTTTAGAATTTCGCATATTCTCAAGCTTATAAAAGCAATTACTTCGTTAGAAGTACTCATGATAGCTAAGGCTATCCTTGCGTTTTCTGCCTTGTACTTGATTTAATAATTCTTGAAAATAAAGTAAAACCTTAAAACAGAATTGGTATTAAAGTGCAAAGAGAATGGGAGCACAATAGTTCTTTTGAAGCGCAGGCGTTGTCACCATCACGGTGAGCATCAAAAAAAGCTGGACGTTCCCATTATCGGAGCAGTTTCAGCTCGTAATATATATCTTGATGCCTATTGCTGGTTTAGTTGCGTTTCAGCTCTAATCCTCTGACGCAAAACTTCAAAATGCTGAAATTTTACAATCAATCAAGAGGGCTATAAAAGCACTTCATCCCCCATCGGCTATCCATTGTATAAGAAATCTTACTTGGTTTTTTAGCTCCAAGTGCAGCTTCCACAATCGCCAATTTTTCGTCGGAAAATTCAGGGGACAAACCACCCAAAAATAAAGTAATTTCACGAGAAGGTTTATTAAAAATCATCCCCAGGTTATAGATATCAGCACCTGAAAAAGTAATGGTAAAACCGATGTCTTGTACGTTGAATTTCTCAATGACAGCAGTAAAATTCTCACCAAGGCCTTTGAAACCATAGGCCTTGAAAATAGCCATTGCAGTTTCATATGCTTCGACTCCGGTATCGCTTAAGGAGAATTCAACTTGAAAATAATCAGTTACGCGATTTATTGATTTATGTACTGTGTTTACTTGGAGCTTAGCAAGTAGACTTTCCTCATTAAGAATTTTTTGGAGCAATAAGAAATTTGATTGTTTGACCAGTTTCTCGAGGGGCATCGAAGTTTCCCATCGCAACATTCTATCATTACCCGCTGAAGAAAGCATGATTGAAGTTCCACTTTTGGTGGATTGAAATTCTTCTGAAAATATTTCGAATTCCTTTGCTACTTCGAGAAATCTCGGAGCTTTAGCAATTGGTTGCAATAAATCGACGTTTTTAGAATTAGCTACTAATTCACTAAGTTCAAGCTGTGAAAATTGGTCATCAATAGACACAGTAACTTCTCTTGAGCTTGACTCAAGCCAATCTCTTAATAGATCAAGATCACTTAATTCGAATTTATCGAACTGAGAAGTTGCTATTAGTAATTTATCAAATGTTGGTTTATTCATAATATTAGTAAATTATTACCCCAAAGTTACAATTCTCTTTTCTTTAGGAGTTATTAAAGATTTCAAGAGAAATTAAACTAAAATTTCTGAGCCTTTACTCTACTATTTAATTGTACAAATTATTTAGAAGGTGATTTACAAACTCCGAGCACCAGTATTCTTAGGAAACAACCATAACATTAGTTCCATATGATTTAACTTTTTCAATAAAAGTATCTTTATTATCAACCTTTACTACACCACCGGTATTACTGTCATAAATTGAGTAATTCCCATCGCTGTCTAAAATTGCTGCTAATGCATGCTTGTTATTTCCAAACCAAATTTTATGTGATGTGTTCTCCTCTAATTTTGTTTTGATTTGATCCCATCCATGAATTTCTTCTCCATTAAAAACATCCAGCACACTTTGTATTTGTGCAGCATTAGCTTGAGAAGTAGGTGAATAGGTTCCGCCCCACATTTTCACTGTATCTACCGCCTCCACTTTTTCAATTTCAGCTAAATCATTAAAAAAGAAAGAATTAGGAGGTGTATCTTTCAAAAGCCACTTAATAGAAAGATATGCGCAGAATTGACCTATAAACACCCCTTTAGAACTAGAATCACTTACCTTGAGACTTAAATCTTCCATTAGATAAAGTCTCGGATTAGATTTTTTTACATTCTTAAATTCTATCGATGCACTTTCATTTAGTTTGGCTAGATCCTCCCTCAACTTTATATCTATTTGAAACGGTTTCTCATCTTCATTAACTTGACCTTCTGAACCTTCTGTTTGTTTTCTACTTTTCTTTCTCCGTCTTCTTTTTACCTTTTTTCCGTCGTCCTCACCTTTAGTTCCATCATTGGCATCATAATAGATATCTCCATCAAACTGCTCCGCTCCACTTTCTTTTTCACCTACTTCGCCATTTTGAGAAACTTCATCTTGAGCATCATAAAAAACATCACCATCAATCTCCTCTCTCCCAGTTTCTCCATTAGGTCCTATTGATTCTGGAGCTAAAGAATCTACAACTTGTTTTAAAATTATAGAATCAAAACAAATCTCCATATGCTCCATTGTATAGTCTCCTTTTTCAATAATCAATTGAATAATTTCTTCTTGCTTCCCTGCTTTAACCTTAGAAAT
>CALBVQ010000125.1 GCA_937969485.1 uncultured Saprospiraceae bacterium
GACTTGATCCTGGAACAAGACATGAATGTCAAACTACTTCTGTTACCAGAAGGAGAAGATCCTGATTCCTTCATCAAAGCCAACGGTTCTCAGAAGTTTAAAGAATACACAGAAGAAAATGCGAAAGACTTCATTATCTTCAAAATAGATCTCTTATTATCTGAAGCAGGCAATGATCCTGTTAAGCGATCGAAAGTAATCAAAGATATCGTCTCCTCGATTTCCAAAATCGCAGACCCGCTTAAGAGAAACGAATACATTAAGCAAGGTGCCCGCCTGCTAGAGCTTAATGAAAGCATGATCCAGAAAGAAGCCAACAAGTATATTGAAGAGCGGATTAAGAAAGAAAATCAGAAAAAAAGAAGAGAAAGCTTTCAAAGTGAATCAAACTGGTCTAGTACTGAACCGATCGAACGGGAAGATACTACAAGGAAATTGACTGTAGATTCAGACGAACATCAAGAAAAAGATATTATCCGAATCCTTATGACATTGGGAGACAAATACATTGATCAGGATAAGACAATGACAGTCGCTCAATACCTTTTCAATGAGATTTATCCTATTTTAGAGACGTTCGAAAACAATTCGTATAAGCTAGTTATAGAAGACATTCCTAAGTTAAACAGCAAGCATCCTCTATTAACACCTCAGGTATACCTTTCGCACCCAGACCAAGATATAGCAGCTCTTGCAATTGAAGTAAATGCAGAAAAGTATATTTACGCTAATTGGCGTGAAAGAGGGATTGATTTACAAACACAACCAATGCCAATCGACAACTTTCTCCGCGATAGTATCAATTCTATATTGAGACTAAAAAACAGAAAGTTACTTGGGATTCTACAAGAAAACCGTAAGGATATCGAAAGGCTATCAGCCGAAAATTCACCCGAGCTATCTATCAAGCTGAAAGTATATCAGAAACTAATGGAAGACATAACAACCATCAATAAGATTCTTGGTTCAGTTGTGTTGAAAGCAAAATAGCCTACAAATCAAGAATGCCCTCTGGAAGATCCATTCTCACTAGCTTCTCATCGGGATTTAACTCAAGCATTAATTCTTCATGAACAGGAATGAGTACTTCTTTATCATTATAGTTTAAAACAGCATAGTAATAACCTGCGATTGTCCTTACTTCGATTACCGTAGATATAAAATCCTCATTGTCGTACAACTTATACCCGACAAGAAAATCTGACTGATCCTCCTCTTTCACATCGAGATCATCAGATGGAAGGAACAAATCTTGACTCTGTATGGCGGACGCCGCTTCCTGATCATTGACGTCATCTAAATGTATCAATTTCTTTTCTGCCTGCAGCTCTACTATCCTATATGGGACGTAGTAATCATCATGCATCATAAAGAGGAACTTTGCAGATTTCAAGTCCAACTTAAATTCAGGCAGCACCTTATATCTCAAAAACCCATCAGTCCCAAAACTTTTTTGTAATGAACCTATCTTTGTGAAATTACTTACCATAATTGACCAAAATCATCTCCATGATATATCCTTTTTCAGCTTTCTCTTCCCAGGGTAGAGTCTCACATTCAACAGTCAAACACTGAGTATCAAGAATCATGTGTTTCTTATAAACCAATCCCACATCTTTCGCATATTTCTCAATTACAAAACGACGTTCTAGTTTATTCTGTTCGGACGGTTCTAAGTCTGGATCAAAATTATCCACGCTTTGAATTGTGACCACATCTGCATAAGTTGATCCTCCAATCTCCTCCTCCTCTTGATATGAAAGCACTTCATAATCCCAATCAATAAATAACTCGAGCGTTTCGCCACGCACAGTTATAATTGTATTTTCATTCAAGAAAGCATTTCCGTCCCATCTTTGCTCTACTTCCACCGGAAAAACCATCTTGATATACTTTAGGTTTTCTTCTGTACGCGTGACCTTTGTTGCATCAATAGAGGTTGCCCATTGATCAATCACATCGGTAAAAATACCAGACTCCACACCAAATGACCTTTCAATACGAAACACCGTGTCTGCTGCTTGATCAACAAATTTTTCCACCATCTCTTCTCTAACAAAAGAACGACTGGTATCAATGTTATTTCCTAACTCGGTATATATTAAACTATCTACCTGATATTCCCAAAAGAGACCTTGTTCCACAGGATAATATTCATATCCGAAATCAATAGGAAATTCTTCCGTTTCAGAAGGACAAGCCATAAAGAATGGAATTGAGAAGAGTATGCAAATGAAGTAAATTAACTTTCGCATTGATATAATTTAAGATGTTTCATAATATATAGTATACGTTCAATTAGGTTATTTAGTATTGATCATCTTCATAATAATCAATTCTGCTTATTCTCTGTCATAAAACCTGATTCAATAATACCACCACCAATTACATCATCGCCGTCATAAAACACGGCACTTTGACCAGGTGCAACACCTCGTACGTTAGCTAAAAATTCGACATTTACTTTATCATCAAACTGATTCAAGATACTTAATGTTCCTGAATCATTATATCTTACCATTGTAGTGGCCTGAAGATTAGCTGGGAGTGTATCATACTTCATTATGTTTACTTGACCCACAGTCATACCATTCCGGATCAGATCATCTACATCACCTAAAACCACAGTGTTTGATTCCGGCTTTATTTCAGTAACATACATTGGTTTACCGAACGCTTGACCTAATCCTTTCCGTTGACCTATCGTAAAATACGGATATCCTCTATGGTTCCCCAAAATATTACCAGAAAGATCGACAAAGTCACCACCTGCCACCGAATCTGCCAATGTGGGTACCCTCCTATCTAGAAAAGATCGATAATCATTATCTGGTACAAAACATATCTCATAGCTTTCTCCTTTCTTAGAAAGCTCTTGATAACCAAAATCTGCCGCCATTTGACGCACCTCTGATTTGTTATACGGCCCTAGTGGAAAGATACTTCGCTCCATACACTCCTGAGACAAGCCCCATAGCACATATGACTGATCCTTGATAGGATCCTTAGACTTCTTAATAAATTTACGCCCATTGTGATCCGCAATCTTAGCATAATGACCAGTGGCAATAAACTCACAATCCATGGCATCAGCTCTTTTCAACAAAGCCGACCACTTGATATGAGTATTACACAATACGCATGGATTCGGGGTTCTCCCCGACAAGTATTCATCAACGAAATTGTCAATCACATAATCACCAAATTCCTCTCGGATATCAATAATAAAATGTGGAAACCCCATATCTACTGCTATTTCTCTGGCATCATTGATAGAATCAAGACTACAGCATCCAGTCTCCTTCTTAGATCCTCCTGATCCTGCATAGTCCCAAGTTTTCATTGTAATACCAACAATATCGTAACCTTGTTCGTGAAGCATCATAGCAGTAACTGTACTATCTATGCCACCACTCATTGCTACTAGTACTCTTCCTTTCTTACTCATGCCGCAAAGATATTTCTAAGTTTTCAAAAACTACCACTTTAAGGACATTAAATACCTTAGTTTGCTAATTGAGTAACGATATGCCAATCCTATTATGCAGATTGTTCTTTATTATTACGGCAAAAAAATCAAGAATTAACTGAGGTTAGTCATGAAGAAAATCAGATACATTGCCTTTGACTTGCAGAAGATTCTTGATGAAAAGTATCGAACGATCCAACTTAAGATCGCCTGCAATATGGCTCAATCTGTGTTCTTTGTTGACTTCCGTCAAAAGAATACAACATGCGCTAATCTATTCTAAAATGAGGGTTAGTAACACCTAGAAAAGAATATACTAGTCACTCTAAATCACCCTGAACGATCTATTTTGGAAGTGTTCTTTTCTAAAACTGATCAAAACAAAGATCTTTTCAGGAACCTAGCTAACTTAATCATAGCTGACACTGGAAAGGATGTGCATTGGACGATCATAATCATTTCACTGTCAAAAAGCTAGTCCTTACCTTCTATTGTACAGCTGTAAATTCGTTTAATTTATCAGACATTATTCTTAGACAACGGAACACATTATCTGCTGAAAAAAACAGCAATCAAAAAAGTTTATATGGAAATTTACCATCAATTAAAACAATATTCTCTGTAACAAACATTTAAGGCTAGTAGCTCTTAACTCGTTGAAACACAACCACTCGCACTTCAAGCCTCATCCGAACATTATAAACCTAAAGCGCATTTCCTAGAAACTTAATTGCAAAAAAACTCCACTCTGTGAAATAAAAGTTTGCACAGTGCTAGTAAATTATCTACATTTGGTCAACCAATAATTGGTAAACCAATTTTTGCATATTCTCAAATTTTGGATTTTGACATTAAAAACAGAACAGATGTTAAGCAACCTAAATAAGATAAAAATTGAAAATCCGGTAGATTTAATTATTTCTCAAATACGAGATTTAATAATTTCTGGGTCAATTAAAGCAGGAGAAAAGCTGCCCCCAGAAAGAAAATTAGCCGAGCATCTTGGAGTAAGTAGAACTCAAGTTAGAGAAGCAATTAACAAATTGCAAATATATAACATAGTGCGTGTCATTCCTCAAAGTGGAACAATTGTAAACGGATTAGGGATAGGTGCGCTAGAAGGTCTTATCACTGACATTTTGAAAATAGAGAATTCTGATTTCAAGTCGCTGGTCGATACTAGGGTCCTCCTTGAAAAGGAAGCAGCTAGATTAGCTGCAATGAACAGGACTAATGATGACTTAGTGAAGATGAGTAATGCCTTAAATCTATATGAAAGCAAGCTTCAAACTGGAAGTTTAGCAATTGAAGAAGATTTAATGTTTCACATTAAAATTGCAGAAGCTGGAAAGAATTCTGTCTTAAAGTCTTTAATGATGATTATCACGCCGGACATAATTAAAAACTTTACTCAAAGAGAAATATGTAGTGTGACTAACAACTATAAGACCATAGATCAACACAGAAATATTCTTGAAATGATTTCCAACAAAAATCCTGAAGGCGCCGTAGAGGCAATGGACTTTCATTTAATAGATATACGAAATTATACTCCAAAAGAGGAATAATACGAATGAAATATGAACTTACTATTATAACTATTTATAATGATTAAAACTTTTACTGAAATGAGTACAAAAACAAAATTATGGCTAGCTCAGAAAGCTAGTTTGACCATTTTTCTCTTAATGCTGGGAGTTTTCGGTCTAAATGCCCAAACAGTGTCTGGAGTTATTTCCGACGAGGATGGTCAACCGCTTATTGGCGCATCTGTGATAGTGGACGGAACCACCACAGGTACAATTACCGATACTGATGGGAGATTTGAGATTGCTGCTAACACAGGAGATCTACTTCTTATTAATTACATTGGTTATGCTGAACAACGAATTCTAGTTGATGGGACAGCTATGACAATAAGCATGTTAACTGATACTAACGCCCTTGATGAGGTCGTTGTAATTGGTTATGGTACTGTTAAAAAGTCGCATTTAACTGGAGCGATTTCCAAAGTTGTTAATAAAGACCTAGATCAACTTGCTGTTGCACGTGTAGACGAGGCACTTGTAGGTAGAGTTTCTGGTGTAAACATTCAAGCAACTGAGGGTGAGGCAGGTTCTGCACCTACAATTAGAATTCGTGGTACGGGTTCGATGGTTGCAAGTTCAGATCCACTAATTGTTGTGGATGGATTAATTGTGGATAACGATTTCTTAGGTTCTTTAGACATGAATGATGTTGCATCATTCGAAATTCTGAAGGATGCTGCATCTTCTGCAATCTATGGATCAAGAGGTGGTAACGGTGTAATCTTGATTACTACTAAGGACGGTGTTGAAGGTAAGACGAAATTCACTTACAATTCATATCTAGGTTTCAAAGAAGCTAGAAGAAGTGATGCTTATGATTTCAGTGTTGCTGAAACAGCTGCTGCTGAACTTGCTGCTAATGGTGAATTATCTGATAGAACTAGATATAAGCAATTAGTTGGTATCGATAGAGATTGGCAAGACGAAATTTTCGACGGTGGAAATATCATGAGTCATTCAATTAGCGCTAGAGGCGGAAACAAGCATACTACATTCAGCACAACATTTAGTTACCTGCATGATGAAGGTGTTTTGTTAACTGATGATTTTAAGAAGTATGGAGCTAACCTAAAAGTTAGAACTAAGTTGAGTGATAGAGTTTCATTTGGGGCAAATTTTGCACCATCTTACACAGATAGAAGAAGATTTGATGGATCTACTCACGATATATTGAGACAAACTCCATGGTTACCTCTTTATCATGATGAAAATACGATTAAGTACGTAAATCCGTTCAAATACCCAGACGTGAAAGTTGGAGATTATGCTGTTCAACGTCATTTTGATGATTATGATCTTGATTCTGGCATGTCTGTTGAATCAGGCGGAACTGATATTAGTAATACATCTAATACTAACCCAGCCGCTAAAGTTCTTGAAAGAGATAGAAATGACTATAAATTCAAACTTTACGGAAGTACCTTTGCCCAATTTAAATTAGCAGAAGGTTTAAACTTTAAGACTGTAATTTCTGGTGACTACCAAGATACTCAACAAGACAGATGGCAGGGTGTTTTATCCAATAGAAATGGAGCATCTGCAGCGTCATTATCTTTGTCAACTTTCAATCAAATTCACTTAGTGAATGAGAATTATCTAACATACGACAAAGAAATAGGGAATCACGAAATCAACGCAGTAGCAGGTCTATCGGCGGAGACTTTCGACATTCACGCTACAAGTGTATCGGCGACTGGATATGATTCCGATTTACTACAAACCGTATCTGCAGCTACCACAATTTCAAACGCAACCTCAATTGATTACCAAAATACATTTAGATCTTACTTCGGTAGAATCAACTATGCATATGATCTTAAGTACTTAGCATCATTCAGTATTAGAAGAGATGGTAGCTCAATCTTTGGTCCTGACAACAAGTATGGTAACTTCCCTGCGGTTTCAGTAGGCTGGGTAGCAAGTGAAGAGAACTTCCTTAAAAACAACAAACTTGTAAACTTCTTGAAGTTTAGATTTAGCTATGGTTTTACTGGAAACAATAGACTAGATACAGGTAGTGACTTAATTGATAATTACCCATACATTGCCTTGTTAAATTCATCTACAGCGGTAATTGATGGTGCAGTAACAACAGGGTTCAATCCCATAAACATTGCAAATCCTCAGTTACAGTGGGAAAGATCTAGAGAGATTAACCCAGGAGTTGACTTTACCCTATTTAACAATTTCCTTTCAGGATCAGTTGAATACTACCAGAGAACAAGTGATCAATTGCTTCTTTACAATCCTATATCAGCTACAACAGGATTCACTGAGGCACTTGTTAATTTAGGAGTTGTTGAAAATAGAGGATATGAACTTGAGTTGAGAACTAGCAACATTAGAACAAAAAACTTCACTTGGACGACTGGTTTTATCGCTTCAAGAAATTCAAACGAATTGATTGATTTTGCTGAATCTGATGGTCAAATTCAAAATGTTGATAGCAAGAGAGCTGCTGAATGGATTAACTTAGAAGGAAATCCTATTTCATCTTACTATGGTTGGGTTGTTGACAAAGACATAGAATTGGAACACTTAAACGATGCATATCATCCAGTTGGAGGTGAAGCTCAAGATGTGTATGTAAAAGATCTTAACGGTGACGGTGTAATTGATGATGATGACAAGACTATTCTAGGAAACCCATACCCGGACTTAATATGGAGTGTCACAAATAACTTTGAATTCAAAGGTCTTGATTTAGGTTTTATGGTTCAAGGAAGTCACGGTGCTGAAATCAGAAATATGGGAGATCAGTATCTTTTCAACCATTTCAACAGTAGTCAAGATTTTAACCCTGACGTAACTCCTAATCAAGAGTTTATTAAGCAGAAAATCTTTACGAATGACATTATCCAAGATGCGTCTTACATTTCCCTAAGAAATGTAACACTAGGTTATAATTTCACTCCTAGAACTGTTGCAGGAGCAAAAGTTTTGGATAAAGTGAGAGTGTACGTTTCTGGACAAAACCTTATTTACAACACAGCAGAAGGATACACTGGATTCAATCCAGAGTCAGTAAATACGACTAGTCCTACAACATATGGATATCAGAGAGCAGGTTCGCCGATTCAAAGAACTGTGTCTTTTGGTCTTAATATTGCTTTTTAATTAATAAATAACTCGAACGAGTCATAAAATAAAAAATATGAAATACATATATAATTTAGCTGTTCTTGTTGTGGGCCTAGTTCTCTTCAGTTCTTGTGGAGCAGACTTTCTTAGCCCTAACCCGACAGCAGCAGTAGGCGCCACTGCATACTATACTACTGAAGCGCAATTAGAAACCGGAGTGATCAACATGTACGATGGTATGCAAGGAGTGAATATCCTAGCTAATACAAATGTAAATTTGAATCACGCGGTACAGTTCGAATACTACGTGACAGAGATGAGAAGTGATAATACTCGTACTAAAAGTAGTGAAGGTGAAGCTGCTCAATTTGAAAGTTACACCATTGAAGCAACTAACGGTATTGTTTCTGACTACTATCGTAGTATGTATGATATCATTTACAGAGCAAATACTGTTTTAGCAAATCTTGAAGTTGCTAGCACTGAGGTAGCTGCACAGTTTGAAGGTGAAGCTAAATTTGTCAGAGCTTATGCCTACTTTAATCTTGTACGACTTTGGGGAGATGTACCATTGGTAGATAGAGTAATTGCACCATTGGACACTGATATTCAATACACAAGAGTAGCTTCGGATCAGATCTATAACCTTATAGTTGCTGACTTACAGACAGCTGCGGCTAATCTTTCTGGTGATTCTAAGAATAGAGCGTCTAAGGCTGCTGCTCAAGCAATGTTAGCCAAGGTATACTTAACTCAAGGTAACAACAGTGGTGCTGAGTCTTTATGTGAGGAAATTATTTCTGACGCAGGATTCAGCCTAGCTGATAACTTTAAGGATGTGTTTTACTCGGAAGGAAATGACGAAGTAATTTTTGCAATTGCATACAAAGCCGATGATGCTAACGATAGTCAAAATTTTTCTACTGAATGGTTAAATGCAGTAGGTAGAACAGCTGGAGTAAATTTCCTTCATAACAATATGGTGGCATTTCTTGACCAATACGGAGGAGATAGAACGCCTTACTCTTACAGACAAGATTTTTTACAAGCTGAGCAAAATCAAGTAGCCAAGTATATTCCAAATGGAGACGATGCTCTTGGCATTGACGCTGTATCTAGTGATGCTAGATTAGCTGGAAACGACTGGATCGTTCTTCGTTATGCTGATGTACTACTGATGCATGTTGAAGCAACAATAGGAGCTGGAAGTGGAATCAGCACGACTGATCCTTCGGCACTTGCATCTTTCCAAGCCGTAAGAGATAGAGCTGGACTTACAGATGCTGTATCAAGTGTTTCTAAGGATGAATTATTAATTGAAAGAAGAGCAGAATTAGCTTTTGAAAACCAAAGATTCTTTGATCTAGTGCGTTTTGGAGTTGCAAATGAAGTGTTATCTGCACACTCTGATGACTTAAACTATTCTTTTTCTGGTACTGACTTATTGTTACCAATTCCACAACGAGAAATTGGACTTAGTAATGGGCAATTGACTCAGAACCCTGGATACTAATAATTACACTGACATTCTAAATAAATAAAAAATGAAATTATATAATTTGAAATACAATAAATTTAGAGGATTAAGCTATGCTTTTGTAGCCCTCCTCAGCACGATACTAGTTTTTTCTTGTGACTTCACTTACGAGTTGCCAGAAGCAGGTTCAATTGCTGATGAAACACCTCCAAGTGCGGCGTTTTCCAGTTCACAAAATGAAGCAAATTTCCTACAAGTTGACTTTACAAACAATTCAATAAGCTCCACAGAGTATTCATGGGATTTTGGTGATGGAGCTACTTCATCTGACAAAGAGCCTAGCCATGTCTATGCTGAAGAAGGGACTTACACGGTGACTTTGAGAGCAGTAGATAAGCTAAATGCATCTGATGAGGAGACGAAGGATGTGGCGGTGATCAAACCAATTATCACTTTTACTCCAGTTATTCTTGAGGCTGGCTTCGAAGATGGATCTTTACCTGATGACACGGGTGATGGAAGAGATTCGTGGAGAAATGACATCGGTGGTGTTATCCAAATCACGTCTAGTCCCGTATTTACTGGAGAACAAGCAGCTAAATTACCTGCTGAGGGCGATAGAGCTGGACTTCAGTTATTTTCTGTCTTGCCTGACACTGATTACGTAGTCAAATTCTACTATACAATGAAAGCAGAACCAGGAACACTGACAGTTGCGATCCTTGACGGAATTGTAACTACAATAGATGACGTAGCGGGTGCAACAATTGCTAAGGTAGATTTAACTGATAATTCTGATCCTAACACCTATGTGCAAGCAGTCTTGCCTTTTAACTCTGGAGGAAATTCAGAAGTGGCAATCTACTTTGGTAACACAGGTTCTGAATGTAGATTAGATGACTTTACAATAGAGTAATTTAGTATAATATAAGTAGATGAGGTCAAACTTCGGTTGGGTATTAGCGTTAGTGTTTTGTTTATTTTTCTCAACAAGCATTCGTACAGAATCGCGTAAAATTTCGAAAACTAAATTGGTGAAAGTTCCAAATATTGATTTAAATAATTGGAAAATAACACTACCTATAGGAAACCCAACCGAAGTAAAACCTCCAGACATTCTTGATTATGAGAATATCTCCATCCTGCATGATTACCTTTACAATGATACCGAGGAAGGAGCATTGGTCTTTTATACAATAAAAGGCAGCTCTACTGCTAATTCAAAATACTCTAGAACGGAACTCAGAGAACAGATGGTTCCAGGATCTGATGCCAAAAATTGGACTTTTGCGGAAGGTGGTAAACTAAAAGGCACTCTAAGAGTCAGTAAAGTAAGTGGTGAAGAAAACGATTTGGATCGTGTGATTGTTATGCAGATTCATGGACGACTAACTGATGAACAACGACATGTCTTAAAAAAAGATGACCATAACGCACCTCCAATTTTGAAAATCTATTGGGATAATGGAAAGCTAAACGTTCGTCGAAAGGTACTCAAGTTCCCTAGTGTGTCGGATAAAGATTTACTTAAAGTTGAATCGTGGAAAGACGAATCACATTGGTTTACTACTAGTGTTTCCAATGAACCATTCACGCTAGAAGTAATTGTTACAGGAAGCTCGATGCTGGTGAGTTTAAATAATGGCGCAGAATCTTTGTTGTTTAATGACATTAGTATCCAGAAATGGGGCGTATTTGAAAACTACTTCAAAGCAGGTAATTATCTTCAATCCAAGGAAAAGGATGCATTTTCCGAAGTAAGGTATTATGAACTTAAAGTCACACATTAGCACATCTTTTTATTACTTCTTTAAGTTAATTCTATTAATATTGGTTACGACCTGTACTAATAATCAATGAAGCCAGGATAAGAAATACTTAGGCAATGTTCCGTAATAACAAGAGTAGCACTCTATAAAAGTGAAGTACAACTAATATGATTTTAAGAAGCATTTTATTCTTGGCAATTGTCTGTAATCTCTCAGTCAGCACAGCTCAAAGGCCATCTTTAACTATGACTGTAAAAGGGGTCAAACAAGTGCTTGCTGAACTCGAATCTGCTCCACTTTTCAAAAAAGAGTTAGATCTGGTAACATACGCGGTTGACAAAAGCATACAGCTAGGAATCTCTGTACCCATTCCTAAAGATATGGCTGGAGGTTACACACATGAGCAGCATAAGAGAAACTACAAGCTAATGCACAATGCTGGCAAGCTCTACCAATTCACGAACGATGAAAAATATGCTAAATTCGTGAAAGAAATGATGATGCAGTATGCAGCAATGTATCCCACTTTGCCAATCCATCCCACTCAAAAATCCTATGCAACTGGAAAAATTTTCTGGCAATGTCTTAACGATGCGAACTGGCTCGTTTTTACTAGCCAAGCTTATGATTGTATACATGATTACCTTTCCGAAGAAGATAGAATTTATCTAGAAACGAATCTGTTTATTCCATTCTCAAATTTCTTATCCGAAGAAAATCCTAAGTTCTTCAACCGAGTTCATAATCACAGTACATGGGCCAATGCAGCTGTAGGATTAATGGCACTTGCAATGGATAATGACAGTCTACTGCAAAAGGCTTTGTACGGCTTATCCGATGATGGCATCGACCCCAATGAACTCGACAATGACGGCGGATTTATTAAGAAAGAGGGAGAAAGTCAAGCTGGCTTTTTCGCCCAACTCGATTATTCATTTACGCCGGAAGGTTACTTCTCTGAGGGACCCTACTATCAGCGCTATGCGATCTTCCCGTTCCTGGTATTTAGCCACGCATTGCATAATAAGAAACCTGAATTCAAGATTTTCGAATATAGAAATGAGATTCTTAAAAAAGCAACAAACACATTGCTGCAGCTTACAGATCCTCAAGGTAGTTTTTTCGCTATCAACGATGCTCAAAAAGGCATGACTTACAAGGCATTCGAAGTTGTAACAGCAGTTGATCTGATATATGCCATAGATCCTTCGCAAGAGCACTTACTTGACTGGGCAGCCAAGCAAGGAAAAGTCTCACTAGACGAAGCTGGTTTCCTTGTTGCTAAAAAATTGGCTTCCGCCAAAACAGAAGAACCGATTAAGAAATCACTGGTTTTTGGCGATGGAGTAAATGGCGATCAAGGTGGGGTTTCAG
>CALBVQ010000126.1 GCA_937969485.1 uncultured Saprospiraceae bacterium
TATTTTCAAGTTTATAAAAGCAATTACTTCGTTAGAAATACTCATGATAGCTAAGGCTATCCTTGCGTTTTCTGCCTTGCACTTGATTTTATAATTCTTGAAAATAAAGTGAAACCTTAAAACAGAATTGGTATTAAAACAGAATTGGTATTAATACAGAATTGGTATTAATACATATTTAGGGATTAAGACGGATAATGACAAAAAAAAGGAACACAGCCTGATTTTAGTGTGTCCCTATTCCATTTTATCTACTTTTTTTTGGGGCTTAACCCAAAAAAGGATACTTATAATCACTAGGAGCGTTGAACGTTTCCTTGATTGTTCTTGGCGAAACCCATCTATATAGATTTATGATAGAACCAGCTTTGTCGTTAGTTCCAGAACCTCTCGCACCACCGAATGGCTGTTGACCTACAACCGCACCTGTTGGTTTATCATTTATATAGAAATTTCCAGCAGCATTTTTTAACGCATCGGATGACTTCACAATCACTCCCCTATCTTTAGCAAAGATTGCTCCTGTAAGTGCATATGGAGATGTATTATCTACAATTTTCAATGTCTCGTAGTAATCCTTTTCATCGTAAACATAAACCGTCAATACAGGTCCAAAGATTTCTTCGCACATAGTGGTGTAGTCTGGCGTTTTAGCAAGAATAACCGTTGGTTGCACAAAATACCCAAGAGACTTATCCGTAATTCCTCCCATGATCACCTCCGCATCCTTGTCGTTCTTAGCGTCATTGATGTATTTTGTGATTTTATCGAAAGATTTCTCGTCAATCACTGCATTCACGAAATTTCCAAAATCCTCAACTGTTCCCATTGAAATCTCATCTAGATCGTCCTCCATATATTTCTTAACATCAGCCCACATTCCTTTAGGAATATATGCGCGAGATGAAGCACTACATTTCTGACCTTGGAATTCAAAAGACCCTCTTACTAGCGCTGTTGCAACTACTTTTGCGTCAGCAGATTCATGAGCAACGATAAAATCTTTTCCTCCCGTTTCGCCGACTACTCTCGGATACGAGCGGTAGGTATCGAGGTTATTTCCTATTGTTTTCCATAAATGTCTAAAAACTCCTGTCGACCCAGTAAAATGTAATCCTGCAAAATCTCTGTGTTTGAAAATGACTTCACCTGCTTCAGGTCCGTCAGCATAAATCAAGTTCACAACACCTGCTGGTAGACCAGCTTCTTCGAAAACTTCCATGATGATCTGAGCAGAATATATCTGTGTATCACTAGGTTTCCACACGATTGTATTTCCCATCAAAGCTGGAGCTGCACATAAATTAGCAGCAATAGATGTAAAATTAAATGGAGTCAAGGCGAAGATAAACCCTTCAAGAGGTCGGTATTCTAGACGATTCCATAGTCCGTCTGGAGAATAAGGTTGTTGAAGGTAAAGTTCTTCCGCGAACTTAGCATTGAATCGAAAGAAATCAGCCATTTCACAAACAGCATCAATTTCCGCTTGATATGCATTTTTAGACTGAGCCAACATAGTAGCTGCATTCATCCTCGCACGATATGGTCCTGTAATTAAGTCCGCAGCTTTCAAGAATATCGCAGCTCTATCTTGATAAGGCATTGCTTCCCAAGCTGGCTTTGCTTCCAATGCTGCATCAATTGCTGCAGCAACATGTGATTTATCACCATTATTAAAATACCCCAACACATGATCCTTTTCATGCGGTGGATTCATAGCAACCTTATTTTCAGTTGTAATCTTTTTACCACCAATCCACATTGGTGCATCGATTTCTTGGGACTTCATTTCCTTGATAGCTGCCACTAATGCTTCCTTTTCAGGAGAGCCCGGAGCATAAGAAAGCACGGGCTCATTAACTGGCACTGGAATATCAAAAATTGCGTTTGACATATTTTATAGTTATTTGTCTGATTACTGGGCTTTCGCCCAAAAGTTTTATTTATGGAGAACTTGCTCGGGTACAAGTGCACTAGCGTCTCCGTTATTTTTTAGTATTTCTCGAACGATTGATGAACTGATGTGTGAATATTCAGGCTTACTTACTAAGAAAGTTGTTTCTATACCTTCACCTAGTATGTAGTTAAGTTGCGAGATTTGCTTCTCATATTCGAAATCATTCGAATTACGAAGACCTCGTACCAAAAATTTAGCTTTTTGTTCTTTGCAGTATTTCACAGTCAAGCCTTCATAGCTTCCTATCTCGATATTGGCATCTCCCGAAAAAACTTCTTCAAGCCATTCCAATCGTTGTTCAAGATCAAAAAGATATTTTTTCTGCGAATTTACACCTATCGCAACTATCAACTTATCAAACATAACAGCTGATCTTCGGATTAGATCTTCGTGCCCCAAAGTAATGGGATCAAATGAACCTGGAAAGACAGCTATTTTCATATTGATAAATTTGACACAAATATAATATTATGAGTGGAATGCTAAAACTTACTTTTATGTTCTCCAACAAGAGATTTTTAGTTAGACTAACTAAATATAACATTTCCTAAATATTCGTTAAAACAAAAATTCTTTGGAACATTTTGGTTTCAAAAAACCGTTAATCAATTGATGTATCCGTCAAATTTTATATTTTGCGCATCATTTTAAAAATCACTTTCATTAAATATAATTAATATATGAATCTATTTGCAATTAAATTCCTCAAGTCTAAGTCATTTTTAACACTTGCGCTTTTATGTGCTTTTAGCTTTTCTCTTTTGCATGCACAGGATGCTGAAAAAGCTGCGACTGCTACAAGTTCATATAATGAGGCTCTCGCACTATTAAAAGAAAAGAAATACGAAGAAGGACTTCCCTTAATGCTACAAGCTGTTGAATTAGCTGAAACAGAAGAAAATGAGAAAGTTTTAAGATTAGCTAAGAAAAATGCTGCCAAAGCGAGTTATAGTGTTGGTAAGGCAAAATACAAAATGAAAGATTACGAGGGTGCAGTTGCTATGTACGAGCAAGGAATTTCAATGGACAGCACAAATGCTAGTAATGTAGCAGGGATAGCAGCGGTATTGAAAAAACAAGGAAAGAATGTTGAAGCAACTGATTACTTCATCGAATCTGCCCTCATGTTCAAGGAAGCAGGAAAGGATACCAAAGTAGAAAAAACCTTGAAGACACTTAATGTCATGACAGGTAAAGCCTATACGGGTGACCGATTTGAAGAATCGATTGCGATAGGTAAAAAGGTACTAGCTGTGATGGACCATGCTTCAATTGCGTATTACGTTTCAAGGTCTTGCCTTGAAACTGGAGAAAACGTATTGGCTTTGGAAATGGCTAATAAAGCGATTGATACTGCAACGAAGGGAGAAACAATGGAAGACAAATACTACATAGCTCAAGCATTATCTCTTGTTGCTGTAGGTAAGAAAGATGAGGCAATAGCAGCATACGAAAAAGTAACTGAAGAAAAATACTTAGAACAAGCGAAATACCAGATTAGCCAACTGAAAGGGTAATCTTTGCCGCAAGAAATAGAAGTCCTAGTTATGTTCGCATAGCTAGGACTTTTTGTTTTATACCCATTTATACCAATTCTGTTTTAGAATTTCGCATATTTTCAAGTTTATAAAAGCAATTACTTCGTTAGAAATTCTCAAGATAGCTAAGGCTTTCCTTGCGTTTTCTGCCTTGTACTTGATTTAATAATTCTTGAAAATAAAGTGAAACCTTAAAACAGAATTGGTATAAGATATTTTTTACGAGTTCAAACTACTTCGAAAATGAGAATGTCCAGCTCTTTTGATTCATAAATCGATTTACGGTCGGAAGAAGAAGAAGAAGAAGAAAGTTGATGTTTGGGGGGGCGGCAAGAATAACAAAATCATTCTTTACAATAAATCTAACAATTGAACCCAAATTATAATGGTATTGGTACATCATCAATCGGATTGTAATACCTTTGGGCGGAAGCCCCTGCCTCACCTTCACAAAGAAAAGTAAAATGAAAGCAGTTATCATCGTTGGAAGCGCTAGGAAAAATGGAAATACGAAGCAGGTTTCCGAAAAATTAGCTACTACCCTCTCCTGTGATCTTCTTGATCTTACGGATTATAAAATTGCTCCTTACTCCTACGAGCACAACTACCTTGCTGATGATTTTATCATGTTGATGACCAAGATACTGGGATCATATGATACGCTTATCTTCGCTACTCCAGTGTATTGGTATTCCATGAGTGGTATTATGAAAACTTTCCTTGATAGATTTACGGATTTGCTTAAGATTGAAAAGGAAATTGGTCGACAATTACGAAGCAAGAATATGGCGGTGCTCACCAGTTCAAACGGTGGAAATTTAGAATCAGATTTTTGGATTCCGTTTAAACATACTGCTGAATATTTAGGAATGAACTATCTGGGTAACCTGCACACGCTAGAGGATCAAGATGCAATCGAAAATCTGCTCAGTTTCAGTCGGGCTCTAAAGTCGAACTGGGAAGCGCACGTCAGTAAATAATCATAAAAAGATAAATTACGGCCAAATCTTTTTCGAAGGATAATATCCACAACTTTTACTCGGAGAATAAGTTTATTTGATTTACTTTGAACGTAAAATCAGTAAAATACAAAAGAATGACACTAGACGAATTCAATAGTCTTCAGTGGAAGACAGTCAAGGATTATAAGGATATCACATACAGGAAGTGCAATGGAGTTGCACGTATAGCGTTTAATAGGCCAGAGGTACGAAATGCGTTTCGTCCAACAACAGTTTTCGAATTGTATGAAGCGTTAATTGACGCACGAGAAGATGAAGAGATTGGTGTTGTGTTACTTTCAGGAGAAGGGCCTTCAGCCAAAGATGGTGGCTGGGCATTCTGTTCGGGAGGAGACCAGCGCGTGCGAGATAAAGCTGGATATAGAGGAGAAGATGGAGTGCATCGACTGAACATACTAGAAGTGCAACGGTTGATTCGATTTATGAATAAGGTAGTGATTGCTGTTGTGCCGGGATGGGCAGTAGGCGGTGGTCACTCGTTGCATGTAGTGTGTGACATGACAATTGCGAGTAAAGAGCATGGGATTTTTAAGCAGACTGATGCGGACGTAGCAAGTTTCGATGGAGGGATGGGGTCAGCTTATTTGGCTCGACAAGTCGGCCAAAAGAGAGCCCGAGAGATCTTCTTTGTAGGTAGGAATTATTCTGCTCAAGAAGCATATGAGATGGGTATGGTAAATGCAGTGGTTCCTCATGAAGAATTGGAAAAAGTAGCTTATGAATGGTCGCAAGAGATCTTGTGGAAGTCACCTACTGCCATCAAAATGCTAAAGTATGCTTTTAACTTAATAGATGACGGCTTGATTGGTCAACAGATTTTTGCTGGTGAAGCGACTCGATTAGCCTATGGAACAGCTGAAGCAGAAGAAGGCAGAAATGCATTTCTGGAAAAAAGACGTCCCAATTTCAATAACGTAAAAAGATTCCCTTAAAATCTATGGATAAACTAACCCAAGAAATACTCGAGCTTGAGAGGCAATCTACCGTGTTAGAGCCTACTGCTGAAGTTCGTAAGGACTGGATGACTCAGATCACTGATTACAGCCATGAATTCATTGACAAAATGGAGGAAAATAAGGCATTCGTCAACACGTACAATGATGCTAACGCATTTGAAGGGATGGACTATTCGAAGTCTGAAAGCTTGGAGAGTATTTTAGAGTTCTTGCGAAAGGAGGTTGACACGAAAGGGCTAAATCCAGCAAGTGGAGGCCATGTTGGCTACATTCCAGGAGGTGGCATCTACCCTACTGCAATGGGTGATTTCCTAGCTGCTGTAACGAACAGATATGCTGGTATGTTTTTCGGAGGGCCAGGGGCTGTGAGGTTGGAAAATAGTCTGATTAAGTGGATGTGCGAATTGATTGGTTTTCCTTCAACGGCACATGGAAATTTATGCTCGGGAGGATCGATTGCCAATCTAATCGCTATTACCACAGCCAGAGATAGAAAGAAAATAACGTCTAGAAAGGTAGATTCAAGTGTAATTTACCTAACTGGTCAGACCCATCATTGTGTACAAAAAGCAATAAGAATTGCGGGTTTGAATGAGGCAATTATCCGATATATTCCTATGGATGGAAGATACAAAATGGATGCTGTAGCTCTTGATAACCAAATAAATAGTGACAAAAAAGAAGGATTGACTCCATTCTTGATTGTATGTTCTGCGGGAACGACGGATACAGGATCGATTGATCCATTGGACGATGTGGCGACACTTGCTGAGCAACATGATTGCTGGTACCATATCGACGCAGCTTATGGAGGTTTCTTCGTGATGGTAGATGAACTTAAGGATCGTTTCAAAGGGATAGAACGTGCTGACAGTGTGGCGATAGACCCTCACAAAGGGTTGTTTTTATCATATGGTCTGGGAGTAATTCTGATCAAGGATGTGAAAGCAATGTTTGACACTCACTTCTACAAAGCCTCGTACATGCAAGATGCTCAAGATCGATTTGACGAAATTTCCCCTGCCGACATCAGCCCAGAACTAACAAAACACTTTCGCGGATTACGACTATGGCTCTCGCTACGCCTTTTTGGGCTTGACCCGTTTAAAAAAAGTCTAGAAGAAAAGCATAAACTAGCACTATACTTTCATCGAGAAGTAGAAAAACTGGGCTTTGAAACAGGGGCAGAACCAGAGTTGAGTGTGGTTTTATACCGTTACAAAGACACAAGCGACAAGAATAGATTTAATAAGATGTTGGCTCATGAAATTCATGAAGATGGGAGAGTTTTTCTCTCCTCAACGATACTAGATGGAGAGGAGTGGATGAGAGCGGCAATATTGAGTTTCAGGACGCATAAGCGCACGATGGATTTATGCTTAAAGATGTTGGCGGATTGCGTTGAACGGGTGAAGGCGAAGTGGTCTAATTAAGAAACTGGAAACTATCAAGGAACTTATCAATATCTGTATTTACGGACTTTGCGTAGGGTGTTATTACTTGAATCACATATAACTTATTGTCTTTCAAAGTAGCTTTGGATTTTATCGAATATTCGCTTTTGTGATGAATAACCCATTGTTCAAAATCCTGCCCGCTTTGTTTGGTTGTTGTCTGGTAAATCATCGTTGCATCTTCGTGAAAATAGGAAGCATTGATAAATTCCTGCACTACAACTTGCTTCAATTCTGTACTATCAGGGTGAAAAGTATTTTCGGGATAAGGCACAATCATGATCTGATATAAGAAATTCTGATCAGTCTCGGGAGCTTGGATTCCATATGATATTACGTCAATATTACCAAAATCAGTCATAGCCGTGTTGGTTTTTTTTACTAATTTGTAAGGCGACTTAACGCTAAAACCCAGAGAATCAACCTGAAAGAGATCCCAGTTTTGACTAAAACTCAAAAAAGGTAAAAATATAAACAAAAGGACATACTTCATACGTTAAAGAAACGAATCCTATGGCTAAATGTATCTTAATATTTCTATAATTTTTAAGATCATAGATTAACTTTGGCGAGATTAAAAGCAACTGAATGAAATTTTACTACTTTATCCCAGTACTATTATTGTTATTTTCCTGTAAGGAAGAGCCTAAAATCCCTATCACGGGGGAAGGGGAATACTTTGAAGATTATGAGGAACCAGAAGATAAATGGGGTTTTATAAACAAGAAAGGTAACATTGTAATAGATAAAATTTATGATGATTTACGCCCATTCAAAAATGGACTAGCACGAGCAAATTTCAAGGGTAAGTGGGGATTCATTGATATGGAGGGAAATGCTGTGATTCCATTCGAGTATCGAGGTACATTCCCATTTAAGGATGGGCTTGCTAGAATCCAGAATTTTGATAAAAAATATGGTTTTATTGACCGTGCGGGTAAATTGATCATACCAGATACGATGGGCTTAGTCTTTGACTTTGACAGTGGACGGGCAAGGGCTGAACAAAATGGGGAATATGGCTACATAGATACAAAAGGCAACTGGGTCATAAAACCAGCATTCAAGAAATGCAGCAATTTTGAAAACGAGCACGCTAGGGTTTATCAATTTGAAAAGGCAGCCATTATTGATAAGCAAGGAGAATTCAAGATTCGGTATGAAGAGGGAAATCAGAAAATGTTTAGTACAAAAGTTGACCTAGTAAGAGCGAAGAAAGATGGAAAATATCGATTCTATGATCTTAATAGTTATAAGGTGATAAAAGATGGCCTATTCGATGCTACGGATTTCGAAGATGGTTTTAGCGCTATCGAAGAGACTGAAGGGAAATGGAGCGTAGTGAATATGAAGTTCAAGGAACAATTTACGGTTGAGGCAGAGAAGTTAAAGTACGGAGGAAATGGCAATTGGATATGTAAAACACGTGATGGATATCATGTGATAAATGCAGAAGGAAAAAGGATCACAGGGAAGGATTACAGTATGATTTTTGCATATAATGATGGATTTGCGCCTTTTGAAGAGAATGGCTACTGGGGTTATCTTGATTTGACTGGAGATGAGGCAATGAAGGCCTCCCTGCTTTTAGCTTGGGAATTTCAAGAAAATTATGCTAGGGTGATTTCCAAAGGAAAAATTTCCTATATAGACACCAGTTTTACACTCGCTGTGCCTGACGGTTATCAAGATGCGCATAATTTCTCAGAAGGACTAGCTCATGTTCAATAATTAGGCAATTAAGAACAAATCAGATTAGTATCTAAAACATTATCTTTGTGCAACCTTAGAACGAGTACCAAAAATTAACTAGTTTAAGAGGCATTTAATAATAAATAGTAGCAAATTAAATAATCAATAAAGTCAAAAATTTCGATTGTATGAAATACGATGTTATAGTAGTAGGAAGCGGACCTGGAGGTTATGTCGCAGCAATTCGCGCATCACAATTAGGTAAAAAGGTAGCCGTTGTAGAAAAGGAAAATTTAGGAGGTGTATGTTTGAACTGGGGCTGTATCCCTACCAAGGCTCTTCTTAAAAGCGCGCAGGTTTTTAATTACATTTCGCATGCTGAGGACTACGGGATAAAAGTAGGTAAACCGAAGGCTGAATTCTCGAATATGATTCAACGTTCTAGAGATGTAGCAGCTGGAATGAGCAAAGGAGTTCAATTTTTATGTCGGAAGAACAAGATTGACGTACTAGAAGGTTTCGGAAAGTTACTTCGAGGAAAGAAGGTAGAAGTTGATAACAATGGGAAGAAAACGACTTATGATGCAGATGCTATTATCATAGCTACTGGAGGGAGAGCGCGAGAGCTACCAAACTTACCAATAGACGGCAAGAAAATCATTGGTTATCGAGAAGCTATGACACTAGAAAAGATGCCGAAAAAAATGGTAGTTGTAGGTGCAGGAGCAATCGGCGTAGAGTTTGCATATTTCTATAATTCAATAGGAACTGAGGTTACCGTTGTCGAATATATGGAACAAGGGCTATTGCCACGTGAGGATGCAGATGTATCTAAAGAGATGACCAAAATATTCAAGAAGTCTGGAATTACAGTAATGGCTAATGCATCTGTAGAGGAAGTAAAAACCTCAGGTAAGACTTGCAAGGTCTCTGTAAAAAGTAGGAAAGATGGGAAAATGGAGGTTATCGATTGTGATATCGTGCTATCTGCTGCAGGAGTTTCGACAAACATCGAAGGAATTGGTTTAGAGACGCTAGGAATAAAAACAGAGAAGGGATTGATACAAGTGGATGAATACTATGAGACAAATGTAAAGGGTATTTATGCAATAGGCGATGTTGTTCCAGGAGCAGCATTAGCGCATGTAGCGAGTGCCGAGGGAATCATATGTGTAGAGAAAATTGCGGGTCACAATCCTGAGCCACTTGATTATGGTAATATTCCATCTTGTACTTACTGTGCACCAGAAGTTGCTAGTGTAGGTATGACAGAAAAGCAAGCAAAAGAAGCTGGCTATGAGTTAAAGGTTGGTAAATTTCCATTTTCAGCCTCTGGGAAAGCAAGTGCTGGAGGAGTAAAGGAAGGTTTTGTAAAAGTCATTTTTGACGCAAAGTACGGAGAAATCCTAGGAGCTCACATGGTAGGCGCAAATGTAACTGAAATGATTGCAGAGATTGTTGCTGCTAGAAGATTAGAAGCGACAGGACACGAAATAATCAAGACGGTACATCCTCACCCTACAATGAGTGAAGCCGTTATGGAAGCAGCAGCTGCAGCTTACGGTGAAGTGATTCACTTATAATATTGAACTATAAACTGCTAAGGCAGTAACATACTGAGAGCTCATTTCTGTAACAAGGGATGGGTTCTTTTTTTTGTTGAGCACGCTTCCTCCACTGAACAGGCAACTTCACCATATTCGGCTGAGATCTTATACCAATTCTGCTATAAGACTACATTCATATTTCACCTTTCCAGTAATTTATGATCTTTTTTTCGCTAGCTTGCCCGTCGTCTTTGTACCTTCTTGCACTCAGAAAATTGTCCTCTTCTTGTTAGTCGAAGATCGTATGTTCATGCGTGACATCTCTGGTCATATCTCTGGTTGCACTCCCACCGATTTCACGGTTCTTTCTCGCGGTTTCCTGTAAGATCGTTCGTTCCTTTAGTAGCTAGATAAATAAGTACAAATCTGTTGAAACATCCTAAAACGGCAGTGCTAAAACTAAGCTCTAATTTGAACCCTAAACTACATAAGATAAACTTACGATACCGATAAAAGCGCCAGCCCTTGGCGTTACGCAAAAAACTTCCGTCATAAGGTAAGTGACAGTAGCGCACCTACTAACGAAATACCTAGTTGACTAGATACACAAATTACTCAAACTAAATTACACCCTTAAAATACAAAAAGGCAAATATGGCAATTGAAAAGATAATCATAAATGCGATATAGCCC
>CALBVQ010000127.1 GCA_937969485.1 uncultured Saprospiraceae bacterium
CCAGAATCCATTATTGATAAAGAAGTTAGCAAAGTTCTCTCCTATACTTACTCTATTAATGACACGGATATCTCGGAAATTTGAAACATAGTCCAACTTTCCATCTACGATGTTGAATTCATTTAATTCGTTATCTAGATATTGGTCAACATGAGATTGAGACCATCCGGAAGAAGAATTAGGTAAGTAAGTAAAAGAGCTTGAATTCCATACCCTTTCTTGTCCAGAACTATTTGTATCTGGAGATACTCTCCAGTAATACACGGTATTGTTTTCAAAGTTTATTGCAGGACTCCATGACATCAGTCCTGTTGATTCTTGAAAAAGCTGTTCTGTCATAAATGGAGAATCAAAACTCTCTATTGTATCAAGTTGGAAAACAAAAGTTTGTTTTTCTCCCAGAGCATTAAATGAGGAAGCTCTTAATGTCACTACCTCTTGATTGTAGATAGAATAATTTTTAGGTTCAACAGGTTCAGCCCCATTGTTCAGGATGAAGAAGTCATAAGTGTCACCACCAGCAGTATTAACAAAACTATTATTTCCTTCCGCTGATGGATCAGGTAATTCGATATATTGCTCTTTATCGTCAACATAGACTTTAATAGAGTTTTTTCCTACTACATCTGTGCTCGTTAAAGGGAGGTTGATACAGTAGTTTTCTACAAAGCTAGGCGTGCGACTAGTAAAAGAAGTATCTATGAGAACTTCTCCTGCAGGATTAAGGTGCTGCACATTGATAGATATAGTAGTATCAACGTAAAGCCCCAAATTCGCTACATCAAAACATATATTGAAGCTATCTTGAAAGGCATTGATTATCTCAGGAGAGTGCTGTGCAGTAGTGAAATCAGGCGTATAGTCTTCACTGTCACTAGAATGCAGCCTTATCGCTGGATCTCCATGTAAGGTAAGTTGTTCTAGCAAGGTTTCCCAAGCGTAGCCTACTGAATTGTCATAAATCTCATAGACAGAAACAAGAGCATCACCAATTGCCAAGGTATTTAAGTTATCACCTATGATCTTGTAAAGGTCTAGTCCATAATTGTATTGATTCGGAATGTATGCCTCTGATGAAGACGCAATAAAAGCGATAGACCCTTTATCTTCTGCTAGTACAAATTCTTCACTTAAACCAAACGATGCTGTGTGTACGTTTCCAGAATGGCAACCCAATGAAAGTAAGAGTGGATATTTCCCTTTATTCTCATAAACGTTAACATTTTCAAGACTTAAGTCAAAAACACCAACAGCACTATGACCAAAAAAAGTAAGTATAGACACTCCATTATTTATTATTTCTCGAACTGCTTCTGACTGCGAATTTTCAATTGGATCACTTGAGGTTTTATAAAAAGTAGTAATATCTCCTCCGAAAGAAGTGGTTTCTAAGACATCTCCCATATTTGAAAGCATATTTCGAATTTGTCCTTGAATAAAAGAGTCACCTCCACTTAGATGAAGTACTCTCTTCATCCACAACTTACCTTCTATGGTCTGCGGATTATTTTTCTGTGCCTCATGCTCTATTACTTTTTTTAGATAGGCATCAATGTCTTTCGTATTTTTAGCAGCGAGTCTTCCCGAAGGTATCAAGGGAGCCGTTTTCCCCCAAGGACTAGCAAGAAGATTGTCACTACCTGGGTATCCGAAAGTAGGAACATGGAAAATGGGGTCTGCATCTTTTTGAGCTTGACTTCGATATGTAGCATATTCTCTTCCTTTCCCAATGATAAACAAATAGGACAAATCCGACCAGTTTGTGTTGGCCCAGTTTACAAATGATTTCACAGATAAGAAATGCCCTTCTATTCCATAGCCGAAAGTCTCATAAATGTCTGTGATATCAACAATTCTAACATCAAAAGCACCACCGGCAGCAGATGCTCTATAATCCGCATATTCTTGAACGTAATTACTACCTGTATCCTCATCTTCAAATAAGTCAGGATGGGAAAGGATCAGGTATTCAGCATTTAGAGAGCTAAAATCTACAAACTCTACCTTTTCACTTTGAGCAATTGTTTTTACTGAACCATCAGTCACTACAACGAAGTCATTTGGAAGGAGTGAGCCTTCAAATTGAATTTTGACAATTTCACCTTCTACTACAGAAGTGATTCTTCGTTTGGTATTAATGTCATAAAACACAGGTGTTCCTGTATTCGTTTGAAAGTTTTTTAGTTCTAAGTACCTATCAAATGGGCTGTCGTCAAATCTTAATCTTGCGAAATTGTTTCCATCAAAATTGAATTCTGCAGCATACTTGATTCTTAAATAAGCCAAGTTAAATCTATCGGAACTCCCCCCTGTTGCATTTAGTTTAACTGGCAACGAAGTTTTGAGCATGCTCTTATCAAAGGTAAATTCATCTTGAGTAACACGATATCCGTTAAAAAGATAGTTTTTGACTTGGCTACCATCTACCTGCACTGCAATATTGTGTTCTACGGCATTACTACCAAATCTCAATTCTATCGAAGGATCTGGTCCATTGGAATAAAGATTGGGCAATGAAGCAGTAAATGAAAGTGTTTTTTTAAGTCCACTTCCATATCCTTCCGTATTTTTCGAACTAGAGTACCGCACAGCTTGTACTACTTCTTTAGAAAATCCTGTAGTGTATAATTTTTCGTATTCTGCAATGTAATATTGCTCTAGAGGGGGCAAATTGGTTGAAAATTCCGTGTCTAAAGCATCATATCTTTTTTGAATTCCTGTCCCGTAACTAAGGAAGTATGCATTGGTATCGGTAATCAATGAATATTCCGTGTTCAGTTGATGCTGTTTGTTCTCGAATGAATATTGATCTATTTCATTTCTATTTCTTGTACCGTAAAATTCAATGTAGTCAGAATCCGTCATGATACCTTCGCCACTTGTGTAAATTTCTACCTCCTCACCAAAATTAAATAGTGAAAATTGAGACATGTTAACAGTTGTTACGGGAAAACCCATATCGCTAAGCTCATCTCGAGTAACTCTGTATATACCGTCCTCATCGAGAGTAAGTTTGTAATATTCTGCATCATAGTCAATCCACTCATTTCCATATTTCACAGAAGAACCGTCAACGTATTGAGCGCTAACGACTATTGAGCACAAAAGGCTAAAGACAAAAAGGGTAATAATTCTCATTACTTTATTGAGTTTACATGATTCATTTTCACAAATAAACATTAGTCAATTGAAGAACAAAGATACAATTTGAGTTCATTTATTACTATGATTTTCAACTATATAGGTTGTAAACGACAGTTTTTAACGTCTCGATATGTATAATCCTTTAATTTTCTACATTTTTGCTACAAATGAGTAAAAGTTTACATTGCATATGAGTCTTAGCAGCGTGATATTTGGGATACTGGCCGTAAGCTTCATGTACATCGTGATTTACAAATGGTACTTCTTATCGATTTTTGTCTACTATAAAGACCCCTCAAAGCACTCAAACCCTCAAAAAAACACCATCTTTTTAATTATTTCTGTCAAAAATGAAGCCAATCGTCTTCCGGCTCTGTTAAAATCTATTTTTTCTTCAGATTTTTTGGAGTCCAACTCTAAAGTTATCGTGGTTGACGATCACTCCACTTCTGAACAAAGGTCAAGAATGATGGTTGCATGTAAAGACTTTAAGCAGATAGAATTTTTAGTGTCACAGGCTGCGAAAGGCAAGAAACACGCTATCAGGTACGCCATCGAAAAATTCCCAAATCAGTATTACGCTTTTACGGATGCAGATTGCATTTTAGGTTCTGGCTGGTATAGGTCGGTTTCGCAGGGCTTTGAGCATGCAGATTTCATAATGGGATATGCACCTTTCAGTAAGAAAGATGGCCTGTTAAATAGCATGCAGCGTTACGAGGGACTTTGGGTGGCAACCCAATACATGGGATATGCATTACGAAACGATCCATACATGGCTGTGGGAAGAAATATGGCTGTCTCAGGTGCGGTTTTAGCAGAGACAATTCCTAAAATGAAAGCGGATCACCTACTTTCTGGAGATGATGATATGCTGGTTCAGGCACTAGACAAAAGTACATCAATCGCGATTATGCTAGAACAAGGAAGTTTCGCAGTAAGTGATGCAGAGAAAACCTATGTTTCTTATCTTTCTCAACGCACCCGTCAAATTACTACTTCGTTTCATTACAAGACACGGCACAAATTACTTTTAGGGGGAATATCTACGGCTATGATGCTTTTTTACCCTCTGGCTTTATTTAGTGCAATACATAGTCCATTAATAGGATTAGGTTCTTTGTTCTTTATGGGTTTTATTAATATACTTTTCTTTTGGGTTCCAACCCAAAAATTTTCTGAACACGATTTGAGATGGAAAGTACTATATTTAGAGATTATTTATACATTTAATTTATACGTGCTAGGGATTAGTTCCTTGGTTGGAAACAGTGGAAAATGGAAGTAATACGCAAGTATTTTAAGAGTTTGTCTAAGAGACAAGAGGAACAATTCGAGCAGCTTGGCGCATTGTATGCAGAGTGGAATGATAAGATAAACGTGGTGTCTCGCAAGGATATAGAGAACTTGTATGAACGACATGTTTTACATTCCTTGGCCATTGCAAAGTTTTTGCAATTTGCAGACGGAACGGAGGTTATGGATTTAGGGACTGGAGGTGGTTTTCCAGCTATTCCTTTAGGGATCATGTTTCCTGAGGTAAAATTTCACGCTATTGACGGTACCAAGAAAAAGATCTTAGTTGTGAATGAAGTTGTTGATGCATTAGGTTTGAAAAATGTACGGGGGGAGCAGTTGAGAGCTGAAGAGAACAAAGGGAAGTATGATTATGTAGTCACTAGAGCAGTTGCCAGTATGGAAAAGTTAATCCCTTGGACTGAACGACTTATTAAAGAAGAGCAGAAAAATGCGATGCCGAATGGCTTAATCGCATTAAAGGGAGGTGACCTTAAGGCGCAGCAAAAATTAACAAAGAGATATACAGAAACTGTCATGTTGACAGATTATTACGAGGAGGAATTTTTCGAAACAAAAGCACTGATGTATGTGCAATTCTAAATGCAATTGTTATGACAAAGAATTATTTTTTTAAGGTTGTTTTACTAGGTGTCACATTATTTCTGGTTGCGAGCCAAATAGCTGGATTGACTGTTCGTTTAGTTGATTTTTTGTTCAGACTTACTTCTTTACCAAATACCTTTAAACCAGTAGTTGAAATAGTATTTCAACTGGGAACGTTGGCAGTTTTAGCTTTTCTAGCTTATATGATATACGAAAGTAAGTATAAAGATGAAAAATGGGTGAGTTCTTTTACCTTAGTGCAGTTGACTGTCTTTTTAGGGTTTGTCGTAATAAATTCTGTGTTGGATGTTTTGAGATATGGAGATCGAGAGTTCTCAGGCTTCGAATTTAGGTTCTGGATGATTAGTGGTTTTCTCTTTAATCTTGGGTTGTTTATAGGATTACTGATCATTACCTTAAATCTCAAAAATAGTGCACCAAGCGCCCCTAAGCAAGTAAGGTATTCGGCTCCTGCTAAAGCCAAAAGAGCAGTTGAAAAATCAAGCCTAACTGATAGTAAGACACCTCCGGACCTACCAGTCTAACTAGGAATTATTGGATAATCACACTTATTCGTCGAGCTTAACAATAAGCAGTTGTAAGTTTCGGTAATCCTTATTTATGTCTTCGCATACTTTCTTAAATTGTTCAGGATTGATGAGATGTTCTCCCATTACTAACTCAAAATTTAGTTCAGTTTTAGTGATGCTCGTAATTTTCTGATCTTTCTTAAAGGAGTATATTGGATTATTCGTCTCGAAGTTGTTAAGCTGGTAAAGTGCGTTGTCAGGCAGTAAAAAAATAGTGTTCTGCTTGTAGTTTACATCGCCAGGCACATCAATGGGAAAGGTAGCTTCATTGCATGAAAGTGGTGCTATGTAATTATAAATATTAGTAGGTTCATAGGTGAAGCTTTTACCTGTAAATTCATTGAAGGTGTAGTCTTGCCAAGGGCTTTCAATCCTGTATTCTTCAACTAGTGTCATTTCATTTTTATCGAGATCATCTGTAATTTTTACTCTTCCTATTAGTTGGACATCTAGGAAAATTGTTGAATACACTCCTTTAAACAGATCCTCTATTTCTTTCGGAGAATAGTAGTCGTACATCAGTCGCAGGGAATTAGCATCATTTCCAGTCAAAACAGTCTTTACTGTTAACTTACCATCTTCATCAAGCTTAGAAAAATCAAATACTTCTTCGATGGTGGTTGTTGAGTAATTTATTGCTGAAATTTCTTCAAGTTCTGTAGTTGCTCTGCTCAGAACAAGGCCATAGCCATAATAGGGTGAATGCCTTTGTAAAATAGATCCGCCTTGCATAGGGACTGTAGGGTCAATCCACATGTCCTTACCAGCAATGTTGGTTTTTACAATTACGTGATTAAATAAAGTGTTTCCTTCCACATAATCATTTAGAAACTTTCCTCCACCAGAATTCACTAATACAGGGTATGCTTCTTCCACACCGATTTTTCTTAACATTTCAACTAGTAGTAATGTCTTGTCTTTGCAGTCGCCATATCTACGGTCGAGTACTTCGTTAGGAGAGCTAGGTTTAAGACTTCCTATTCCACCATTTACTGAAGTATACCTGATGTCATTTTGAACGAAGTCCACAATTGCAGTGGCTTTGCTAATCAGGTCGTCTTTTGAATTGGTTATCTCCGAGATCGCTTCTTCGATGGCATTATTTTCTGAATTAGCAAATAAATTCATACCCCAAGCACTTACTTCATTCCAGTTTTTGAATGAAGAAATCTGAATACGATTACCTACCACTGATGAAGCTGACATGAATTCTTCTAAAACGAATGGCTCAATGTGTTTGCCCACAATTTCTACTGTCTTAATTCCATCTTTCTCATTCTCTTTGATGTTGATATTTTCTTCGGAATCTACTTTATAACTAAATTCGAAATCGGAAGAAGAAATAATTTTAAACTTGAAGTAATCGATAGGATTTACATCTTGTAGGTAGTATATATCATGCAGATGTCCCTTGTGGAGAGGATTTATACCTATAACTGAATAGCTAATGGTCATCAAGTCTTCTTTTCTTAAATCGTCAACAATTGCATGCACCGCCATAACGCCGTTGTACACATTTGCCGCTAGATCATTTTCGCTGTTGATTATGTTAAATTCCAGTTCACTTGTTTTATCTACTTTCTTACCGTTTCTTTCAATCACAAAGGAATGAAATTGGATGGATTGATAAGACGTATCGAAAGGAATGTATATCTGAGAGAGGTTTTCTATTCCAGAATTGTTGATTATCTTACTTGTAACAGAAGCGAATGTCTGTTCTTTTTCATAATGATAAACTGTTACAGATTCGGCAATGTATGCTCCAGATTGAACATTGTATCTCGTGACCTTGGATTTAACTTTTTCAGTTTCAGTGATTGACCAGTCTGGTCTTTCAGCGAGCTCGAAATTTTGCGCAAGTGATGTGTTAATAGAAAAGAAGACAAACGAAATAGTAAGTAAGAGTAGAGATCGAATCATTTTAAAGTTTCATGTTATAAAAGCTGTTATCAATTGTTGCATCTGCTGATGTAAAATTGCTTGAAAATACTTCGTTTTTCAATTCATTTATTTTACACTGCTGAAGATCAATTGTTTTGACCTGAATTATCCATTAAGATATCTATTACGATCTCAAACTGCTTCGATAATGTGAACGTCCAGCTCTTTTGATGCTCACCGTGATAGTGACCACGTCTGCGCTTCAAAAGAACTGTTGAGGTCCCATTCTCTTTGCATTTTAAGCTCTCATGACGAAAACCTAATGCATAATTCAGGTTGACCTGAATTATCTATTAAGATATCTATTACGATCTCAAACTGCTTCGATAATGTGAACGTCCAGCTCTTTTAATGCTCACCGTG
>CALBVQ010000128.1 GCA_937969485.1 uncultured Saprospiraceae bacterium
GTAATACCAATTCTATTTTAAGGTTTCACTTTATTTTCAAGAATTATTAAATCAAGTACGAGACAGAAAACGCAAAGATTGCCTTAGCTATCATGAGTATTTCTAACGAAGTAATTGCTTTTATAAACTTGAAAATATGCGAAATTCTAAAACAGAATTGGTATAAATTGTTTCATAGTTCATAAAGACAACAGCTCAGCCCTAAGCAAAAAAAAATGAGCACCTTTAAGTGCTCATTTTTCTTAGAAATCTGTCGTATATTTTTTTATTCTTCTTACTTCGTAATCACAACAGTCTTTATGACACTAGTTGCATTGTCCAGTTTTACAGCTACCACATAAGTGCCAGTTGCTAGACCGCTAACATTAATCGTTAGTGTGCTAGTAGCAGCTGGTTCAACATTCATTACTCTTTGCCCCAGTGCATTGAAAATTTCAACTGTGCTAATATTCGCTTCCTTGTGGTCAAGTTGAATCACATCCGTAGCTGGGTTAGGGAAGATCTTCAAATTAGAATCTTCAGTTACTGTAATGTTAGCAGGTAATCCGCGTACGATAAATTGATCAAATCCCGCTTCCACAATATTCCCCGATCCCGGTAAATCGCTTGTTTGAACGATTAAAGTCATATTATCAGTGATCTCAATCTCTCCATCAAGAGCTACGATAAAAGGCTCTGTCCACACATCGTTCCCTTCCAAATTCTGGTACGTTTCAAATAGTATTTCCTCTGTCCCATTATTGACATAGACATTCAGCACATCATCACTTGCCATTTGTCCACCAGCAGTCATAAACCAAAGAGAGAATTCAATAGTAGGATTCACGTGAGTAGTCAAATCCATAACTGGCGATGTAAGAGTTGTAATTCCGTTATCTAGATCATCTGAAAATGATGAAGCACCAGCAGCATTGCCCGTAACGTAACATTGACGTCCAAGATCACCTTCTACATCTTCTCCGGGATTAAAGGTCGTTCCATTATCTGTTGTGCCATTCGGAAATCCTCGTACCCACGCTCCAGTAAAACTTCCTAGCTCTTCATTTACAACCGTCCATCCAAGGTCGAGAGCAAAATCATCCATGTAACCTTCTTGTAGTTCAAATGTCACGGTTTCTGCAGCCTCAATCGAAAATGACTCAAAGCCAATATTTTCATAACCCCACTTTCCAGCAAAGATATTGTACGAGCCTAAAACAACAGTTTCGCTTGCCAAACCATTCTCATCGGTCTTCAATACATATTGTAATCCGTCTGTAATTAATTCTATTTGAGAAGAAGGAATTGAAGCTCCAGTTATTTTGTCTACAACTTCGAAGTTGACTGCAAACGTTGGCTTAGCGCCCATTTCTACATCAACTATGGTCAACTCTCCATTTACCAAAGTTGCTTCAACACTTTCAGTGGTATACAACGGATGAGTAAAAGTTACAGTGAATGTGCCTGGATCTACCTGTCCATATTTGTAATCGCCTATAGCATTCGTTCTCTCAGGATCGTATTGTCCTGATTCCACAGTAACAAGCACATCGTTTATCGCTGCTCCAGTATTAATATCAGTCACATTTCCTTCTAAGTAGCATGCCCTTTTATAATCTACATTGAAAACATAGAATCCTGAATTTATATCATTCGCTAATACAACTCCTGAAGGTAAAAAAGGTGTTGTCCCCCAACATCCAGAGAATCCACCGTCAGCTCCATCATACGTATCATATTGTGCAACTTGTACCATATTGTCTGGTTTGTTACCGTCAACAACTACTAGCCCTGAAGTATACCAAGATGTTACTAAGTACCCATTGTGGTAATGCGTATTATGAGGAATTGTCCCTGTGCCTTCAGTTCCAGGCACTTGGAATTTATCAAGCAATATCATGTTCGTAGGATCAGAAACATCATATGCATCTAAAAATGCATTGGCTCTTTCATCAGTCGTGAATGCATATGTATTGGTAGGATCAGCCCATATATTGTGTGTAAAGTCTGTTGTTGTAACCACGGAACCTAGTTCTACTGGGGCTGTCTTGTCAGATACATCAAACATTACCATTTCACCATCGAAAATGACACTCGAGTAAAGCGTATCACCCTTTGCATAATCATCGTGATGATAAGGACCTTCAATTCCTCCTATCCGTGGCGGATCCCAAGGATCAACATTGGGGTCGAAAAAGTCAGCTCCTCGTCCATGGCATCCTGCTAGGTAAATGATTCCATTTTCATCTATGAATATATTGTGACATCTTTCCAATGTGATGGAACCTCCAGTTGAAATGGGTAATTCTGGTTTTCTAAAAACGGATTCTATATTTTCAGGAGCACCTTGCATATCGATAATAAGAAGGCCGTCATTTCCAGCGTCTGTAGTTACATATACATATTCTCCCCATTGTTTCATGTCTCTCCAAGTCGAATTAGAACCCGCAATAAATGCTCTTTCAATAGGACTTGCCGGATCTTCTAAACTGTATACAAGTGTACCTGTGGTGGTCCCCACTATAGCATATTCAGTGCCATCTGGCGCTACATAGCCCCAGATATCATTTCCATTTCCTTTTCCATCTGCAACAAAATCAATATGTGCTACTAAATCAACATTAATTTGAGTAGAAGCGAAAAAACTTAGCAACATGAATGCGCAAAGCGATACGTATTTTATCATTAGTAATTCTTTTATTTATTAAGCCGCTAATTTAGGAGTTTTATTCAGTTTTTAGAGCGAATAGATCTATTCATTAAGACATTTGTGTCACAATGGGAGATTTTAACTTTAGGATGGTCCGCTACTTAACTATTCCCCGAGTACCATGGTAGTCAAACGGCTTATACAGCATAGCTTTTCTCGTGAATCGTAAATTTTGATATCCCACACATGAATTTTTCTTCCCACGCGGATCGGTGAGACAATTCCAGTAATTGTGTCCCCTTCCTTGACTGCCTTCAAGTGATTTGCATTGATTTCGACTCCTACAGCTCCGTGGCTCGCAGCTTTTACACTTGAAATTACGCTTGCCACCGAACCTAGCGTTTCTGCAAATGCCACAGACGCTCCTCCATGTAGAATTCTCATTGGTTGAACGGCCTTAGAAGTTACGGGCATTGTAGCCTTTAGGTAATCATCTCCTATTTCAGTGAATTCCATTCCTAGGTGTTCTCCCATCGTGTCCTTTCCACCTGCATTTAGTGCTTCCAGTGTTACACCGTCGATCCATATACTCATAAAATCTCTTTTATTTTTTTTACAATTTGTGAATTCGCGTCAATGAATTCTGCATTATCAACTCCTCTAAACCAAGTTAGTTGTCGTTTTGCGTAATTTCTAGTGTGTTGTTTGATTTTTTCTATGGCTTCCGCCAAAAGCATTTTTCCTTCCAAGTGATCGAATAGTTCCTGGTATCCTACTGTTTGTAATGCGCGCAGTTCTTTGTGTTTAACTAAGGTTTTGGCTTCCGCCAAAAGACCATCTTGCATCATATTATCTACCCGAGCATTAATGCGGTTGTAGAGTTCTTTGCGTTCTCGTTGAAGGACAAAATACCGAAAATTGTAGTTTAGCTTCTCTGGTTTAATCTCTGTGAAGCTTGTGTAGCTTTTTCCTGAAACTTTAATAATTGACAAGGCTCTAATGAGTCTACGAGAATTGTGAATGTCTATTTTCGCATAATGTACGGGATCTAGTTTCTTTAATTCTTCCTGCAATTGTTCAATTCCTGCTTTGCCCAACTTGGTTTCAAGTTCACTTGTAATTTCTGCAGGAACCTCTGGGAATTCATTTATTCCATGTAGCAAGGCTTTGATGTATAATCCAGTTCCGCCAGTGACAACCACATGATCATTCTGTAGGAATATTTCTTCAATTTTTTGTCGGGCTTGACGCATGTAGTCTCCTGCTGAAAAGGGCTCGTGAATAGAGATGTGATTGACGAAGTGATGCGGCACTTCATTTAGTTGCTCTTTGGTTGGTTTTGCTGTACCTATCGACATTTGCTTATAGATTTGCCTGCTATCAGCTGATATAATCTCGGTACTGAGTGTTTGTGCGAGCTCTATAGCAGCGTCGGTCTTTCCTATGGCAGTTGGACCCGTGAGAATGATAATGTTTTTAGATGCTGAGCTCATGATAGGGAAAAATATTATTACATTTGACCACAAAAATAAACTAAATGATCTATTATATTTTGAGGCCTATTGTAAGTTGGGCTTTAAAATTATATTTTAAGAAAATCTATATTTCCGGATTGGAGAATATCCCCAAAGACAAAGCCGTAGTTTTTGCGAGCAATCACCCATCTGCATTTATTGAGCCATGTCTACTAGCGTGTTTTTTGCCTATTCAACTACATTTCTTGGTTCGAGGTGATTTGTTTTCGGTGGGCTGGCTTTCTTGGTTGCTAAAAGGAACTAATCAAATTCCTATTTTCCGCCAACGAGATGGTCTTGATAATGTGAGGAAGAATTTTCAAACGCAAGATAAGGTTCGCGAGTTATTTGCTGAAAACAAAGCTGTGTTAATGTTTCCTGAAGCACATACTCATGAGAATCTATTCTTAAGACCACTTGCCAAAGGTATTGCTCGATTTTCATTTATGGACCATGGAGCAGATTGCTACATTGTACCAATTGGGGTGAATTTTGATAGGAATATTCCGTTCAATAGTAAGGTCTCTATTGTGATTGGAGAACCTTTACGAGTAGAGGATTACAAGAGTCAATCGGAAATGGTTCCTGCTAGGCAAATGAATTCCATGCTTACCGATCTCACGGTGTCTATGAAGGAGTGTTTGAGACACATTGATAACGAGGAGTCAGAAGATACTATACTTAAGGTCTATCGATTATTAGATAATGAACGAAGGATTCCGATATTCCCAGTCCAAAGCACAAGTCGAGAGATTTTCAACGAAGAAAAACGTATCGCGAGCATTTTGGACGAAAGTCCACCTAAACTAAGGCAAGTACAAGAGTATTTATCTGGTAAAACCATAGAAAAGGCCTCAAAACCAACTCTGCTAGATTTAATGGGTATGGTCATTTTTCTGCCGTTATTTATGGTGGGATTCTGCTTACATATATTATGGGATCGATTAGCAAAGTACATTGTTGAAACTAAAGCAGGGTCTCATGAATTTCGGGCACCGATATATGTGGCATTGATTATTTTTCAGTATATCTTTCTGGTCATTCTGCTGCTGATACTAATCCCTTTTTTGGGGAAAATCGGAATGTGGTTATTTCTTATATTTGTCTCAAGTGGTTTGTTTTCAGTTGCTTATCTGAAGCTGTGGGGAAACAAGTTGAAGTACATCTTACGCTGGCGGAGTGATTCAGACCACAAAACGAATTTACATAAAATAATATTCAAATGATGCGATCTATTCTTGTTCTATTGGCATGTGCTTGCTTGATTTCTTGTTCACAAAAGACGGAAGTCAAGACAGATAGTAAGGTTGCGTATGCCATGGTGATACATGGTGGAGCAGGAACAATCAAGAAAGAAAACATGACGGACGAGAAGGAAAAGGCCTATCTCGATAAGTTAAATCAGGCCTTGAGCGTGGGGGAGAAGATCTTGCAGAATGGAGGAACAGCAATGGATGCGGTAGTAGAAACGATTAAGTTGATGGAAGATTCGCCTTTATTCAATGCTGGAAAAGGAGCAGTTTACACAGCCGATGCAACGAATGAGCTTGACGCTTCAATCATGAATGGTGCGGATACGAATGGTGGCGCGGTCGCAGGAGTTAAAACAATCAAGAATCCCATCACTGCAGCGCGAGCAGTATATGAAAAATCAGTTCATGTCCTTCTGACAGGTGAAGGAGCTGAGGCTTTTGCCAAAAATAATGGCTGTGAGACTGTAAGTAACTCATATTTTGGGACTGAAAATAGACTGAAGTCCTTACGTAAATCACAAGCTAAAGACGATCAAGGAAATTATATTAACGCTAATCCTGACTATAAATACGGAACTGTAGGTTGCGTTGCACTTGACAAGAATGGTAATATTGTGGCAGGAACCTCTACAGGGGGAATGACCAACAAGAAGTACAACAGAGTAGGGGACTCTCCGATATTGGGCGCGGGGACCTACGCTGATAATGCCACATGTGGAGTTTCATCCACAGGACACGGAGAGTTTTTTATACGATACGCCGTTGCATACGACATTGCCGCTCGAATGGAATACAAAAAAATCTCCCTTAAAGAAGCAGCGAGAGAAGTTATTCAAGAGAAGTTAGTAGAAAAGGGAGGATCCGGAGGTATCGTAGCCCTTGATAACCAAGGAAACATCAGCATGGAGTTCAATACTGCTGGTATGTACCGTGGCTTCGTAAAACCGAATGAACGCGTTGTCGAAATTTACGAATCAAAGAACTAGGATCTAGGAAAAATGAAAATGAGCGAAGGGAGCAAAAGCCATTCTTTTCATGCGCTCTGGGTCAATCAAACTCAAAAAATAAAAACGAATACCTTGCCCTGAAAAGTTGCTAATCTAGGCAACTCTTTCAGTGATGCGTATGAGAGAGGCAGAAACAAAAAAGGGCAGATTTTGAAGAATCAAAATCTACCCATTAACACACCATGAAAAACTTATCGTAAATATACATTTATTATATTGTTAATTACAACAGTTTATATTTATTTCTTTTTACAAATATTGATAGTGCATTCTCTGTTTGTTACGGTGTTTTTGGCTCAAATGCCCATAAATAGGGCGTTTAATTGTTGTTTATGCAAGTATAAATAGGTGAGTATTCAGCTTAAACTGTCTTCCAGCACTCAAATTTTCTTTAGTTTTTCTGCTTGAGATGGTCTAAAAGTGAGATAGAAACCAGCTATTGTCAATAAAACAATCAGAATACTACAAACCAAACTAATGATTTCTCCAGTGTAGTATGCCCTTGGCTTGAAAACCATTTCTATCGTATGTTTACCTGCAGGAATCTCTAAGGCTCTCAATAGATAATTGGCTCTTATTAAGTTTGCTTCCTTTCCATCAATGTAAGCCTTCCAGCCCTGACCATCATACCACACCTCTGAAAATACAGCAAGTCCCACACCTGAATTATTACTTTCATAAACCATTTTGTCAGGATGATAAGAAGTCAATGTGATCGTTCCAGCATTACTGTAGCTTGTGGAACTGAGGTTGAACTCTTTAGAAATTATCGCAGAAGACTTGAGATCTGTTGTCTTAATCTTATCGAATTCTTCCTTAGCAGAGTTTACAGTTACGGCATTGGATACAAACCATGCATTCCCGAATGCGGCACCATTTCGTTGCACTTCCTCAGCTCCTGGTGTACCTGTAATAAGATACTTAGTATTAAGCATATTCAGAGAATTAGGCTCACCTCTTATCAGGTATTCGTAAATTACATCATTGTAGCGCTGTAATTTTGCCGCATGGTATCCACAAAGTGATTTGTTATGGAGCGAGGTTTTTGTCGAGTTGTAAGGTCCTTCTCCAGGTGAGGTAATGTCATGAACTCTGAAGTGCGGATCGGTGTCTCTATCTAGCTCAAGATCCACTGCGCGTGGAGCGAGTGAATTTTCGATCTTACGATTTTTTTCGAATGAATTGTGATCCAGATATCTCATATCTACACCCCATAGATCGACTAATAGTAGAACACCAATTATAGCTACGGCAGCAACTTTTTTCAATTTACCTAGTAGTACTAAGTATAACGAACCAGCAGTAAGTAAGGTAAACATCAGCGTTCTTAGTGCATCTGATCTCATCAATGACGCACGATCATTTACAAGGGCATCAACAACACCCGGATTTTGTGCATATCTAGCATCACTGGCTGCTGAGAAATCAAAAAACGAAGGCCCTATGAATGCATAAATCAGACAAATTAGTGAGAGAACTGCTGCCACACCTATAATGACTGACTTTAGATACTTTGTATTTTTTTCTATGTAATCTGCTTCCAAAAGCCTATTCATTCCCATGAAGGCAATGAAGGCGACCAATATTCCTGTTATGCTTGTGACAGAACTTGGGCTACGGAATTTATTTAGAAGAGGCACATTGTCGAATAGCAGTTTGTTAAACCACTCTATGTTACTACCCATGGACATTACTACTGTAAGTAAGAAAGCTATTATTGCCCAATATCTCAATGTAGGTTTGACTACAAACAAAGAAATAAAAAATAGCAACATTGTGATTGCGCCTAAATACTGAGGTCCGCTCGTGAATGGTAATTTACCCCAGTACAACGGGGCAAACTTTGCTTTCGATCCAGGTCTACTAAAATATTTGGAGGAATCAGCTGACTTTGAAATTTTTTCACTTGATCCTCCACCGGCAACACCAGGTATGTACATTGCCACGACATCGATCAAGCCATTACTCCAGTTCATTGCATAATTCCAGGCAAGACCTTCAACGGCACTGCTTGAATTAGGATCTGCCGATTGCTCTAGAATGGGTTTTCCCCTCATCGTACTTTTCTGGTATTCATATGTGGTCCAGATCTTACTTGCAGAACTACCTATAGCTATAACCCCCATTACTGTGAGTAAGGCAATACTCTTTCCTAAATGAGCTAATTCACCTTTCTTAACAAGCTCTATTCCTTTGATGATAACGTAGATTCCAAGAATTATTCCTAGATAATAGGTCATTTGGAAGTGATTGGCATACAGTGAAATCGCCATACCTACTAGGAACATTAATGAGCCAACAATGTATTTTTTACGAAATACTTGTATAACACCTGCAAGTACAAGAATACTAACCATTAATACCCGTACCTTACTCGTGTGACCAGCCTCATAAAGAACCATATTATTCGTACTGAATGCAAAGACAATTGAACCTATCAGCGCTATCCAACTATTGACGCCACATAAAATTAGCGCCAAATAAAACGCAAGCATACCTGCAATAAAATAACCGGTGGGTCTTGGGAAAAATACTCCTAGCGATTTTTCATACCATTTACTCACGTTCTTCTGCGCAGGGGCCGTAATTTGGAAAGTGGGCATTCCACCAAACATGCTATTAGTCCACAATATGGTTTCGCCTTTCTTCTGATATTCTGCAACCTCACTGGACATTCCCTTGAATTGTTGAATGTCTGACTGTGGTATCGTCTTACCTGAAAATTGTGGTAAGAAATATAGACTAGAAATAAGAATGAATGCAATTACTGCGACTATATGGGGAAGTAGCTTAGTGAGGTCGAATTTCATATTTATTAATAATTTTTATACCTAAAAAAGTCTCAGGTAATAAATAAAAGATAAATATATGATATTTTACCATATGACTACACCTTACAACCAGGATGATTCGCCGAAAACCCACCAATTGATACTAACCGATCTAGACGAACCAAGTAACCACCTTCGAATTCTACATACTCCACACTATTCTTGGTGAACCATGTCACAATCCTCGTTTTGAATAGATATTGTTCCGTACTGCTGCCCAATTTTACGGTGACCTTTTCTCCTCGAGTAGCTATTATTTCGATGTGATCAATAACTTCACAGGCTACTGGAGTGTAGCTTAGATTTTTCCTTCGATCTTCCATGTGCTGTCAGCTAATAAGGTTGCGTCTGAAATAAATTCATACTTCAAGTTTTTTCCCCACTCGCTGGGAGAAATCATAGAAAGCACATACTTTTCGTCATCTCGGTAGAGATAGTAGGTGACGCCAATATTGGGTTTGAAATTGTATTTCGCCTCGTAAATTTTTTCAGAGATATCTATTCGCTCGTGAATGTCGTGAGCTTGATTGATAAGCAGCTCTACCTGTTCCTTGATTTGATTAAGTCGATCTTCTGTTTGTTGGTACATTGCTTTCATAGCAAGTCCTTTGATTTTCCCTTTGTCAAGTGGCTTTATTATTGCACTTCCCACCGTATGTGCGTAGGGGAGAAGCCCCGGGTTTTCCGCTATTTTATCCTTGTCTATTGGGTTTACCTTCTTACTCATTGATACTAGTTCTAGATTACATAATGTAAAATGAGCTGAATAGTTCATTACGAATAGCACCAAAAAAAAGGCTACAACTTACGCCATAGCCTTTCTTCTTTTACTTTTGGGCGAAAGCCCTATATTTTTCTTTTTTTACTTCAACCGAAAGCTTCCAGAACCAGCTTTAAATCCTTTGTTGTACACCTCTACCTCATAGATACCTTTAGAGAATCGTAGTGATGGTTCCCAGTCTAGACATACTTGTCTTACGGCATTAGAGTAGTCAATTGTTCCGGAGTTAGTGTACCGAATTGACTCACCGTCTGCATTAATTAAGATGCCGCTTCCTAGGTCTTCAATTACCATAGTTTCACCAAGAGGGTCAATAATTCTCAAGTAGAATTCCTCTTCTTCCTGATCAGTCACAAGGTTAGCTTCTGTAGTGAAACACACACTTACTCTATCCACATATTTAGCGTATTTTCTTTGAGCAAGGTCTCCGTTTTTATTCACCTTATAACCTGTTCCTATGAGATTATTTACCTTGACAACAGACGCTATATTTACTTTGTTACTTAAGAAATCTCGCTCTTTCGATAATTTCTTATTGTAAACTTCTAGTTCAACTTTCTTGGCAATTAGCTCCTCATTTTCTTCGGATGTTCTTGCCACTCTTTGCGTAAGGACTTCTTTTTCCACGGTAAGAGTAGAGTTGGCTTCCGCCAAAAGAGCATTTTCTTCTTTTAGTTGCATCACTTCACTCAAGTATTTAGCTCCCATTTCTTCAAGTGCTGCGATCTCCTTCTTAGCTTCATTAAGCTTTCCTTTGGTCCACAAAAGACCGCTTATTTTCTCTTTTTGTTTAGATAGCTGACCTTTTTGCTCCTCAATTAAAGCATTAAGTTCTGTGTTATCCGATTTCATTTCATCTAGTCTTTCGCTCACATCTTCGTACGAAAGCTGCAAATCTTGAGATACGCTTTGCGCCTCTTCCACCATGGTCTTATATTGGCTATTGGAGTCAGCTAATTGTGATCGATCAAAGGCTAGATATCCTGATATTCCTAGTAAGACTAATAGTGCTGTAACTAAGAATGGTACACTCTTTTTCTGATTTGAATTTGTCATCTTAAAAATTTTAACTTGTTAGTAAATCAAGTAACTTTTCTACATATTGTTGTTTATGGGTTATGTAACGCTTGGTGTTTACATTAAATTATGTAATGCAAAAATCATGCTAAAATCGATATTCTACTTTTTTCTACCGAAGGCACTGCTCTATAGAGTCTATGTAATTATGAATTGCTGCTTTTAATTTTATAAGCACAAAAAAGTAAGATGAGATCACTACCTTTGAGGCAAAATTTTAAAAATATGAGCCACTATATTGCTCCATCAATCTTGGCAGCAGATTTTACTAATCTGGAACAGGATATAAAAATGATCAACGGCAGTGAAGCTGACTACCTTCATGTTGATGTTATGGATGGTGTTTTTGTACCTGCCATTTCGTTTGGGCAGAATATTGTAAAACAGATGCATGCAAAATCTTCAAAGCCACTTGATGTGCACCTTATGATTGTTGACCCTGATCGATATATCAAGGATTTTGCCGATGCCGGAGCAGAAATAATAACAGTGCATTACGAAGCTTGTAATCATTTGCATAGAACGTTACAACTAATAAAATCGCTAGGCTGCAAGGCTGGAGTAGCAATAAATCCACACACAGCTCCTGAGCTTCTCGAATGTATCCTTGAAGATCTTGATCTTATATGTGTGATGAGTGTGAATCCAGGATTTGGAGGACAGAAATTCATATACAATACGATACAGAAGCTGCAGTATTTAAGCTCGAAAATAAGAGATAGGAATCTGAAAACACTTCTTGAAGTTGATGGAGGGGTAGGTTTGCAAAACGCTGAAAAGATACTTCAGGCTGGAGCTAATATGTTGGTTGCAGGAAGTGCTGTTTTCAAGTCGGAAAGTCCTCAAGATACCATTTCTCAACTAAAAGGTATTGGTAACCATACTTTACACGCGTAATTGACGTTGTTAGCCTGTGATAAGAATTATACTATCTTCGATTTTTTGTTTCCTTTTTGTTTGGGCTTCCGCCCAAAGTTCTTCGCTTAGTGGAACTGTAATTGATGCCTCAACTAACAAAGGGGTAGACCTCGTTACGGTTTACATCGAATCATCGAAGCAGGCGGTGGAGTCGGACGAACAAGGCCGTTTCAAAATAGAAGTCGAAGCTGGAAAGGAGATTGAATTAGCATTTAAAAGACTAGGTTATGCTGACAAAACCATAAGCGTTGCAGCAACGCCAGCAGGTATTACACGAAGAATAGAAGTGCTTTTAATTCCAGAAAATTTCGATCTGAATATTATTGTGAAAGATAGTAGGATCCGAGATCTAGGCATGGTCAGAGAAGAGACTGCTGAAATTAAGTTGCTTCCTAGTGTTACTGGAAACTTAGAAAGTGCACTTCCTAGTATCGCCCTAGGGGTAAATGCAGGAAGTGGAGGAGAATTGACTTCTCAATACAATGTAAGGGGAGGGAACTACGATGAAAATCTGATTTATGTTAATGACTTCGAGATATTTCGACCACAATTGATTCGAAGTGGGCAACAAGAAGGACTTACTTTTCCCAATATTGATCTTATTCAAGATTTATCTTTTTCTTCTGGTGGATTTGAATCGAAGTACGGTGATAAGTTGAGTTCCGTACTCGACGTAAGGTATAAAAGGCCTCAATCATCTCAAAGCTCCATAACTGCTTCACTTTTGGGCGCAAGCCTTCACACCGAAGGTGCTCAGCGTTTTGCTGGTAAAGATTTTACCTACCTCATCGGCGCACGATACAAGACTAACGCCTACTTACTGAATTCTCTCGAGATAGCAGGTGAATATCAACCCAATCACGGTGATATTCAAGCCTACCTGACCTATGATCTCACTGATGATTTACAGCTTGACTTTATAGGTAACTACAATATTTCACAATATAACCTTGTGCCGGAGTCGGGTAGAAGAGCTGTGGGACTGATCGATTTAGCTATCCAATTAACAACTGCATATGAAGGAGCTGAGCGAGATCAATTTAGAAATGCGATGGCGGGACTGGCATTAAATTACTTGCCGGATCGAAAGAAGAATCCGTACTACCTTAAGTTTTTGACATCCGTGTACAGCAGCCGAGAGACAGAAGGCATAGATATCATAGGTCGTTATCGGCTTAGTCAGATAGAAACCTCACTAGGAGCTGAAAATGCTGGTGAAGAAGTGGCTTTGCTAGGTGTGGGAACTCAGCATTTACATGCAAGAAATCAGCTTCAAGGGAACATAATTAACTACCAACATAAGGGTGGATACGAAATTCAGTTGACAGAAAATGGCTCAAAAAGTCATTTTGTTCAATGGGGAGCTAAAATTCAACATGAGCTTTTTAATGATAATTTGAAAGAGTGGGAGAGGCTCGATTCTGCTGGATATTCGGTCCCATTCAGTGAATCTGCCGTGCTATTTCAACAGTACGTAAAGACAGAAAATACGATAAGATCGACACGTTTTAACGCGCATGTCCAAGACACCTATACATTACAAAATGAGAAGACAGAGTTGCGTGTAACAGGTGGTCTAAGAGCTGCGTACTGGACGTATAATGAGGAGTTTTTTGTTACGCCTAGGTTTCAGGCTCTGTACAAACCACTATTGTGGAAGAAGAACGTAAGTTTCAAGTTGGCAACTGGATTATATTATCAACCAGGGTTCTATCGTGAATTCAGAAGGCTAGACGGAACATTGAATGAGGACATTCGTGCGCAGAAGTCCTTTCATGTTGTAGGTGGGTTGACTTATGACTTCGATTGGAAGAAGGTGAGTGATTCTCCTTTCAAAATGATTTCTGAGGTCTACTATAAACGACTTTGGGATGTGATATCATACGATCTTGATAATGTAAGAATACGTTACAGCGGAGAGAATGATGGAGACGGATATGTGATTGGTTGGGATACTAGATTGAATGGAGAATTTGTTCCAGGTGCAGAATCTTGGGTAAATCTTTCGATCCTTCAAGCAAGGGAGCGACTAGATAGTATTGATCATAAAGGATTTAGAGGCTTCGACATTATAGATCGGACTTTTGTGCCAAGACCAACTGACCAACTTGTATTTGTTAACCTATTTTTTCAAGATTATTTGCCTTCCAACGAAAATTTCAAAGCACATTTCTTACTCGCATTCGGAAGTGGAATTGCATATGGAATACAAGGGAATAATGAAGTATTCAGAAATGCATACAGGTATCCTTCATACAAGCGAATTGATGTTGGATTTTCTTACAGATTATGGGATTCACAGTGGCTAGGTTCTAAACCAAAACATCCGTTACGATGGACTAGAAATGCCTGGGTGAGTCTAGAGGCGTTCAATTTATTGGGTATACAAAATGTTGCTTCCACTACTTGGATCAAGAGTATCTACAACGTTTCTTATTCCATTCCGAATCGCCTCACATCTCGAAGAATTAACCTCAGATTTAGAATAGATATTTAGGAATTACTCGCTTTCGTCAGCCTTACTCAAGTACCCAGCGAGATGAGCTGCCATGGAGTAACACGCTTGTAACAGAAATCCCCCAGTACGTGTATCCCAGTCAACCATTTCACCTATACAAAACGTGTTAGGACGCTTTTTTAGTTCGAAATTATCATCAACTTCATCAACATCAATTCCCCCTGAGCTACTGATTGCCTCTTCAATAGGACGGAAACTTTCAAACGAGATAGGTAACTTTTTCAAGTAAAACCCGATCATCTCCACATTCCAATGTTCTCTTGGGACAGTTGCTTTTAATAGGCTAATTGCAGCCTTCGAGAATTTTAATTGCTTTAGTATTCTAGATAAAGTATCAGATCTAAATTTTAGTTTGTTAGCTAATTTTTCTTCTGTCCACTGAGGCTTAAGGTCAATAAATACAGTATGTGTTTCTAGTTCTTTTTCACGAGAATTTCTAGAGAGTAGTGTTGAAATGGGATAAATGGCATTGCCCTCTAGACCTGTTGAAGTGATATTAAATTCACCCAAGATAACTTGATCGTTGTAAGAAATGGAAATATTTTTGATGGCTTCACCTTGATGAAAATTGCAAAAGTCAGCATATGAGGATGGAAGAACCAGTCCACAATTAGCTGGTTGGAAGGCATGTGTTTTTACATCGATCTCATGGAAGGCTTTTAGCCATTCACCTTTGGAACCAGTGATTGTCCACGATGCGCCCCCCAAGGCGAAGACATGAAAATCCGCTTCAACAATACGTTCCTCATCCGCACCTTTGACTCGGACACCTTTTGGGGTAAACCCCACAAAATCGCAGTCGAAGTTAATATTTGTACCAGCAGGAAAATAATCTTTAAAAGCTTGTAGAACTTCAATTGGTTTCATCCCTTTTTTTGGAAAAATTCTCCGCGAGGACCCAGTGTAAGTAGGGATCTTGGCTTTTGTTAAGAAATCTACGAATTCTTTATTGTCATAGGTCTTGAGTTTTTCTTGAAGAACTGCTTGAGGCAAATAGTAAGGAGGGAGTTGTTCCGGTGGGCAATCATTCGTAAGATTGAATCCACCTTTGCCAGCTACCAAAAATTTTCTACCCAGGGTTGATTTATTGGTAAATACATTAAATGTATAAGAATCTTGGTCACGCATTTTTGCTAAGAAAAAGATAGTTGCAGCTCCGCCTCCGTAGATATTGATAACTTTTTTGCTCATGGGCGAAAGTTAAATGGTATTAATGTCATTTGAAAACATATCTGCTTTTAATTTATTTTGTAGATTCGTTTCTCAATTGAAAAACCAAAATCAGAAAGGATGAAGTCAATTTTCGTAGTGCTATTTGCAATTTTAAGTCTATCCATAAATGCTCAAGATTTATGTGGTACAGAAGATCCTGAGACACATACGATGCCTAGCCAAAAAGACATTCAGGCAGAAATCTTGAGATTACAAAATGCAGACAAGATGGAGCCGCGCATTTTCATGGTTACTGCACATATTATAAAGTCAAGTACGGGGAATTTCGGTTTATCTCAGACTCAGTTTGAAGAAGCAATGGCTAAAATGAATGCTGATTACGCACCTATGAATATCCGTTTCGAACTATGCGGAGACGTGAATGAGATCAGAAACACGGCTTATGTAACCGTAGATGCAGAGGAGGCTCCTTACTTGGTTGCAGATTTTAATGTCCCTAATACGATCAATATTTACTTCATCCCCAATGTGTTAAATGGCAATGGAGATAATATCTGTGGAAACGCTAATTTCACTTCGACTAATAAGAGTTCTAGACGAATATTTATGCAAAATAATTGTGTTTCCAATGGATCTACGTTGTCACACGAAATGGGACATTTCTTCGATCTATTGCATACACATTCTACATTTTATGGCCCGGAACTCGTGCTAAGAATTGGTTGTGAAAATAGTGGAGATGGATTTTGCGATACTCCTGCCGATCCTCGCCTGTCAGGGTTAGTTAACGGAGCATGCGAGTATACGGGGACGGAGGTAGATGAATTTGGGATTGCTTATGAGCCAGATCCTACCTTGTTCATGAGTTACTCTCTGAAGGAGTGCCGAACAGTCTTCACACCTGAACAGCAAGCGATGGTGAGTTTAACCGCAAGCGGTGCAAACGACTATTTATTCTCAGAGTGTGTAGAACTAGACTTTGTACTACAAGACGAAGGGGAATCCATAAAAGTTGAAAGTTTTGCAGATGCTGAAGGTTCATTTACTATTCAATCCATTGCTCAATTGAATTCCTATGATGTAAGTTACGAGGTTGCAGCACTTGATAAGTGGGGAGGTGAGACCGTTGTTGATGCAGGTTCAGTGCTTGTAGATGCAGGTGATGAAGTTGAAGTAGGATTTTCTCTGCCCTTCGATGATAATTTTTACAGGTATGAGAAGATAAGAATAAAGCTAGATGAGGGAAATTCATGGATTGAAACTGATGAAGAAAACAACGAGATTGTACTGGGTATTGATCACAATTATGTTCGTGAAGATGCTGTACTAATTTTTCCTCAACCTGCTGCAGACGAGTTAAACATTTACTTAAATAGACCAGGGTTTAGTGACGTAGAAATAAGAGTTTATAATAATTCAGGCCAGTTAGTGATTGAAGATTCATTCCGGAAAACCTTATCTATTTTTAATAAAGCATACGATGTAAGTAACTTTTTGTCTGGAGTGTATTACATTGTGATACAGCATGATACAGGCGATGTAGAGACAGCTAAGTTTGTGAAAATTTAGCAGAATTACCTATAATTTCACTTCTGGATAAAGCTACCGGTCAGATTTGTGCTAAATTATCAATTCTGATTATTGGCTTACCCGTTGTGTTTCGACGTTGTTGCACCTCAGACTATGTCATGTTTTGCTTCTTCGATGATCTTTCATTCCGACGCCCTTTCTGCGAGATAGCCTGTCAACCGCTGTCGCAGTTCACTCCCTTGAAGCGCTTTCGCACTGCCCTCTGCTAAATGGGTGGTTCCTTCAATAAATCATTTAGGAAATCCTAAAACATAATTGTATTAAAAGTGCTGGGAATTTTATCAGTAAATCTACTCTATGCCGTACTGCCTTTTTCTACTCCAGATTAGTATTCGGCAGATTCTTGGAAATGTTTGTTTATAAGTTGGTAATGAAGAAATTGAATCGGAAATATTTTCCACCTTTGCTATTATGAATGATTCTATGCAAAGTTCACTTCACAAGTGGGGAATAGCAGCGATTGTTGGATGGGCGATTTTGATGCTTGTTCAAGCGTTTGCAACGCCCTTACACATAGATGAAAGCTATTATTGGATGTATTCGAAGGATCTGGCTTGGGGTTATTTTGATCATCCTCCATTTGTCGCAGCTTTGATTTGGCTATCGGATAAGATATTCAATGGCGTTCTAGGAGTGCGTTTTCTCTCTATAGTCTGCCAGCTGGTTACTTTCTATCTTATTTACAAGACTATTACGAAAAAGGAAAACTATGATCAGGCATTTCTTTTGAAGTTGTTTTTAGCCTTTTGTTTACTTCCATTGAATCACATTTTTGGTTTTATTACAACTCCGGACGTACCTTTGATGCTATCTGCAGCATTGTTTTTCTATAGTCTACGTGGGGTAGTCGAGGAGCGGGATAACGTAAGTTATTTGCTTTGGACATTGTCGATGACGATGATGTTATATTCCAAGTATCACAGTGCCTTGGTGATCTTATTTTCTTTGATAGCTCTGCCTTCTCTGTTTAGGGATTGGAAGACATACGCGAGCGGAGGACTGGCTTTACTGTTGTTTGTACCTCACATTTTATGGCAGTATGAACATGATTGGGTTTCGTTTGCCTATCATCTGAGTGGTCGAATAGTAGTGTACAGTTGGAGTTATCCCTTGGAATATTTAGGTAATGTACTGGTTGTTTGTAATCCTTTTTTGATTTTTTTCTTAGTGAAGATAATTAGAAATCGTTGGACAGGAGAATTCGAGCGGGCATGTTACTTTGTGTTGGTTGGGTTTCTTATGTTCTTTCTGTGGCAGAGTTTTAGGGTCCGAGTACAGCCACAATGGCTGATCGTGATATATATTCCTGCATTATTTTTGTTGCGTAGGAAGATTGAAGCTGTCTCAGTGAAAAAAGTGCTCCGCTTTTCTTTGTGGATGTTGCCACTTTTTCTAGCGCTGCGAGTATTTATGATATGGGATGTATTGCCCGAGAAATTTAATATTCATGGTATGAAGGAATACACTTCTATGATAAAGGATCATGCAGGTGATAGAGAGGTGATGTTCTATGGAAGTTACAAGCGTGCATCGATATACAGCTGGTATCAGGAGCAGGAATACACCCATTCTTATAATGGATCAATTTCTAGAAAAAATCAATACAACTTGTGGTTTCATGACAGCATTTTTTATGATAAAGATATTTATATGGTAGGAATGTACTCTCCTGGTCGAAATGCGCGTTTCTACGAGAATGGAAAGTACTACGGCAATGTGTTGAACTATAAGCCGTGTGATAAATTGAAAATTGTTTGTAATTCTTCAAAAATTGAAAACGATAGTCTGTATAACGAAATCATTATTGAGAATCCATATGGAGATGTGATAGACTACGATGATAAGTATATTCTGGCGGTAAGATACCTGATTGATGGAAGGCTTTCCAAGGTGGTAGAGAAAGTCAAAAACTTTAATTTAGTTAACGATCCTGACCACATATATGAAGTAAGAACAGAATTACCAAAAGACAGTTTGATAAATGGATTTACCTATATTATTCGTCATGAGAATCTTCCATATTCTCCGATTTACAAAAAGTATCAATTACCTTTAGAATAGCAAAACATAGTTTTTACAGCGACTACTACGAGCATAATAAGGCAACAAACTTTGGTTTGTCGGACATCAATATCACAAAGTGAAATCTGTATTATACGGCAGGTTTTCGTAATGCGAGCTGGAACCCCAAATATGACTTAGAAAATTTATTACCTCTTGAATGACAGGCTAAATATAGTGCATCGCTAATTTTTACTCCATCAGTATAGAGGTGCTAGGTCTCATTCATGAAAACTCATATTTTATTGCTGATTCAAGTCTTATTACAAAGTTTTAACTAATAAATAGGGTTAAAATTTAAAGAGAATGAGAGCTCAGCAGTTCTCTTGAATCGCAGACGTGGTCACCAAGTCGGTGAGGATCAAAAGAGTTGGCCGTTGCCATTATTGAAGTAGTATGAGAATGTAATAAATGCATATTTCGTGTTTCACACATATATCATTTTTGAATACCACCAAAAATGCTAGTGATGAAAATGATGAGATCAAGGTTTGTGCGATCGATCTAGAGAAGACAAAGAGGGCCAGAAACGGAGACGGGATGCGCTGATAGTGCTAGCTGTTGTGGATGAACGACAGAACTTTATGTAGTCAAGAAATTGGCGTTATAGCTGAAATACGAAAAGACCCGAAACTTGATGTTTCGGGTCTGCATGTACGATGAAGTAATTCTGTTTAATAGGAATTGCCTTGAATTTGCATAATAGTTCAACAAGCTCAAATGCTATTTTATCTTAACCATTCTGGTGATTTTTACTGAATCTCCTGATATAGTACGAACAAAGTAGATTCCACTACTGTACTCCTCTACATTCACTTTAATCATCTCACCCTCTTTGCCTGTAGTACTGCTCATGTTTCTACCTGCTTGATTGAATATTGTAACTTCAGCCTTGCTAGTCGGTAATTCCTTCAGCTCTATATAAAGCATCTCTGCTGTAGGATTTGGATAGAGTCTAAGGCTAATAGGGTTTTCTGGAACTAATCCACCATCACAAGCCTCTCCAGTTAATCTTATAACAGTAAGTGGGTTGGAAAGAGAGAAGCATCCATCAAGGTTTTCCGTGTTCATGCCTGTTTCAAGGCCTAGGAGACTTTCGTCAAAAGATATATTCCAGATTTGACATACTCCTTCACCTGCACCATCAAGATCAAATGGTGGAGATTGAGGAAGTTCCAAGATTAGTCCCATAGTATCTGTGATCACCCATTGCATGCTATCTCCTACATTATCAAGTAAATCTACCAAAAGCGGATCTGGGATACCGTCTCCCGCACAAATGGTAACTTCAACTGTTCCATCTTCAAATGTCAATGCCCCTCCTTCAACGTTACATAGTAATTCGTCACAATCGGAACCCGTAACACGTTCTACTACAATAGGGTTTGATAGGTCATGACAACCTTCAATATCATTGGCATTTGACCCAAGTTCAGCACCTGTGATCTCGCCGATGGTTGAAACATTCCATATTAAACAAACACCTTCTCCCGCATCTTCAAGATCAAATGGGGGCGCTGTTGGCAAAGCAATTATCATACCTGTAGGGTCAGTTATCACCCAAAACATACTATCTCCAGATGCATTTGTTAATGCTACCTCGAGAGGATTTGGAATTCCATCACCTGCACAAATAATTATATTTGTCTCTCCATCTTCTAGTGCAAGATTACCTCCTTGTGCCTCACAACCTATCTGGTCGCATTCGTCTCCTGAAACTCTGACTACCGAAATTGAATTACTTAAGTCGTAACATCCTACAATATCGTTTGCATTCATTCCTACTTCTGCTCCGGTGATCATCCCGTCATATGTCAGGTTCCAGATCAGGCATATTCCACTGCCTGCTCCTTCCAAGTTAAATGGTGGCGCCGTAGGTAATTCAAGGATCAATCCACTAGCATCTGTTATCAACCACTGGGAATTTTCGCCCATTTCACCAGTCAAGTTAACATCAAGCAGATCATCGATTCCTTCTCCTACACATATAGTTGTAGTTACTGTACTGTCTGCAAAGGTCAACGAGCCTCCTTCTGCTTCACAATCTATTAAAAGACAATCATCATCTTCATAACGCTGAACTGAAATTTGATTTGAAAGGTCAGTACATCCTCCGATGTTATTCGCATTCAGTCCCACCTCAAGTCCCGTAATTTCACCTGTTGAACTTAAATTCCATATTAGACATAAGCCAGGTCCAGCTCCTTCCAAGTCGAAAGGTGGAGCAGTAGGTAATTCTAAAATAGTACCATTCGCATCTGTTATTACCCATGTCATTGAATCACCTACTGCATCGGTTAAAATTACATCTATAGGATCGGCAATTCCGTCTCCCGCACATATTTCAATACTCATTTCTCCTTCTGCTGTTGTCAATAAGCCTCCAGCTACATCACAACCAATATTATCACAAGCTGGGCCGGATAATCTCGTAACCGAAATAGGATTCGACAAGTCGAAACATCCTTCAAGGTCATTGGCATTCAATCCTATTTCTGCTCCTACCAGGCCATCTTCGAACGATAAATGCCATATTAGACATATGCCCTCGTCGGCATTCTCGAAGTCAAATGGAGGACCCGCCGGTAAGTCTAAGATTACACCTGACACGTTTGTTACCACCCATGCACTGTTTGTTCCCATTTCACCGTCTAAGACTACATTTAGCAAGTCTGGAATACTATCTCCCACACATATCTCAATAGCAAAACTTCCATCTTCGTAGGTTAAGTCTCCACCGTCCACATCACAATTCAATCCTTCACAATCCTCTCCAGTAACCTTATCGACTGTCAAGGCATTAGATAAATCGTAACATCCATCTAGATCTGTTACATTGTTTCCTACTGCCGCGCCTTCTAAGCCGTCTTCGAATGCTAAGTGCCATATCAAACATGTTCCCTCAGCGAAGTTTTCAAGATCAAATGGAGGGGTGCTTGGAAGGTCGAGAATATTAGCGTCAGTGTCTGTAATTACAAATACTGAATTTGGTCCACTTTCTCCAGTCAATATTACTTCAAGTGGATCGGGGATGCCGTCACCTACACAGATGGTTGTATTCAAAGTTCCATCTGCAAAAGTAAGCTCACCGCCCTCTGCTTCGCATAGAACAATTTCACAATTATCACCAATTAACCTTGTTACAGTAATGGGATTTGATAGCTCATAGCATCCATCCAAGTTATTGGTATTAGACATCAATTCAAGCCCTTCAATTACGCCGTTGTACGAAAGATTCCACACAAAACAAACTCCGCCGCCTGCACCTTCTAAATCAAAGGGTGGAGCCATAGGTAAACCCAAAATGATTCCAGTTCCATCTGTTATTACCCATTGATTAAATTCTCCTACAGTTCCTGTTAGCTCCACATCAAAAGCATCACTTTCACCATCATCTGCGCATATTGTTAATTGTGTTTCACCTTCGATGGTTGTCAATTCACCTCCTTCAACCTCTTCTCTTATTACAGTAAGAGGATTGGATAAATCACTACAACCTACTATATCATTAGCATTCAGTCCTTCTTCGACTCCTTCTATTGTCCCACTAAACCCCAAATGCCATATAAGACATGTTCCTGGACCTGCACCTTCTAAATCGAAAGGTGGATTATTTGGTAGAGCCAGAATGATGCCATCACTGTCTGTGATCACCCATACAGAAGATTCTCCTGCTTCACCAGTTAAGGTAACATCTAAAGGGGTTGAAATGTCATCCCCTAAACATATTTGAACTTCTGTAGTCTCGTCTGCAAAGGTCAGTTCGCCTCCTTTCGCTTCATTTCGAAACACGGTTAGAGGGTTCGATAAATCAAAACATCCTTCTAAATCACCTGCGTTCATACCTACTTCTGCACCTGTCAAGCCATCGGAAAAAGCTAGATGCCATATTAAACAAGTTCCTGCACCAGCACCTTCAAGGTCAAATGGGGGAGCAGTTGGTAAATCAAGTATTGTCGCACTTGCATCTGTAATTACCCACGCCATATTATCTCCTAGACTTCCTGTCAATTCTACATTTAAAGCGTCGGAAATACCATCTCCTGCACATATCTCTATTTCTGTTCCACCTCCTTCAAATGCTAGATCACCACCTTGTGCAATATTTCTCACTACTGTTAAGGGATTGGATAGTTCAAAACAACCTGATAAATCATTCGCATTCATCCCTAGTTCTGCTCCTTCTAAACCATCGTAAAACGATAAATTCCATATCAAACAAGTACCTTCCCCAGCTTCCTCCAGATCAAATGGTGGTGCCATTGGTAATCCCAATATTACTCCATCCGTATCAGTGATCACCCAAGCCATACTATCTCCTTCAGCAGCTACTAACTCCACCTCAAGTGGATCAGCATCTCCATCCAATGCACATATTGTAGTCTCCTCGGAGCCATCTGCGAAGGTCAAAACCCCACCTGTTGCTTGATTTCTTACAACTGTCACGGGGTTCGAAAGATCGAAACATCCTTCAAGGTCATTTGCATTCATGCCTACTGCTGCGCCTTCAAGTCCATCAGCAAATGATAGATTCCATATTAAACATGTACCTCCTCCTGCTTCATCTAAATCAAAAGGTGGAGCTGCAGGCAAACCAAGAATGTTTCCATCTGTATCAGTGATCACCCACGCCGAATTATCACCGATATTTCCTGTCAACTCTACATTAAGTGGGTCTGCAATTCCATCTCCTGCACATATTTCTATTTCTGTGGCTCCTCCTTCGAGAGAAAGTTCACCTCCTGCGACACCATCTCGTGTCACAGTGATAGGATTCGAAAGATCGTAGCTACCCATTAAATCCGCTGCATTTAGTCCTACCTCAGCACCCACTAATCCATCGGCAAAGGCTAAGTGCCAAATAACACATACACCTTCACCAGCTTCTTCAAAATTGAAAGGCGGTCCTGCGGGTAATTCCAAAATTACTCCATCTGCGTCAGTTATAACCCACTGAAAATTTTGACCTATTTGTCCACTGAGGTCTGTTTCTATCGAATCATCAGCACCATCACCTGAACAGATTGTCAATTCAGTTTCTCCGTTTGTAGTACTAATTGTTCCTCCATTAACAGGGTCACATCCTGCAAAAACCTCGACCTGATCTATATCCCAAGCTGCAACAAATGCGCCATTTCCTATAGGACAGTATGGCAAAAGCTCGAAATTAAATATCGTACTTTCGCTAACAATAAATTCAGGAATATCAGCAAATGTAAAGATCTCCTGGTTCCATGATTGCTCAGTAGGAATTCCACTTTGCTCATATATTACCTCACCATTAATGAGTACTCGAATACCATATAGAGTAGGGTAGTTATTATCGCCTTCACCTCCATTTATCCAGTCGAAACTTTCAGGAGCGTTTTCAAAGAAGCGTAATTCGGTCAACGTAGCAGTCATGTTTTCGCTTGGTTCCAGAGTGATGTCGAAACGTATGCTTTTGTCACTTCCGGCATCAAAATCACACCCCAGGTCTATGCCTACACACATTGCAATACCTTCATCTACACCAGGTGTACATGAGTGCATATTCTCAGTTGGATTTAATCGATAAAGATTGTTTCCCTCAATACCTAGTGTTGCGCATTCAGATGTATTTTCTATGGTTGCTGTAAATTCTGAGTAATCAGAAGCTGAACCTGCTGAGCCACTATTAGAGAAACAATTTTCAAGATCGAATAGTAGGGATGATTCGTCTTCACTTTGGGCGAAAGCCCCTGCATAAATAAGAGAAATCAATAGTAGGAGTAAACTTTGCTTAAGCATAGATTAAGTTTTGTTTTGATGGCAAGCATCAATGATTAACAATCGCCATTTATAGCGCAGAAATAATAGTTGTAAACAAGAGAGAAAGCACTTGAAAAAAGCCTTAGACACGATAGAGATTTTGTGTCTAGTAGTAAATCGGTTTGGTTCTTTATTGAGCATAATTTGGGTTTATCTCAATGGGAAGATTCCCTAAGTTACGAATTTGTTGTCTTAGTACAATGTAATAAATATGACGTTTTGAAGCAATTGGGTGAATATCGATTGCCAATGACGGTTAGTTGCCATGTTAAGTTCGTTTTTTTACGACTTAGTTGGCGCAATGTATTCGATAATTTATTGGTAACAGCCTAGTATGCAGCACTCAATGTAGGGTATTTGACTTCCGTCAAAAGAAAGCTAAGTTGTTAATGGCGGGTTTTCTGCTGATATGAATGATCTGTTTTTATTATGGCAAACAGCAAAGTTCCAAAAAAAAAGAGCCGATCAAATGTGATCAGCTCTTTTACGTTTTCTTATTTCAATAGAAGCAAGTCTCCTTCGTATTTCCTTGTATTCCCGTCGGGATACCTCATTTCAATATAGAACATGTAGGTTCCTCCAGGTTGCTCTACATCGTTGAATGTTCCATCCCATCCAGTCTCCACAGCACATTCAAAAGTTTCACAATTATAGACTCGTTGCCCCCATCTATTAAAGACTCTGAATGCAAGAATTTCTACAGATGATAATCCTTCTCCTTTGTCAACAATTCTGAAAAAATCGTTATTTCCATCATTGTTACCAGGTGAAAAGGCATCCGGAATGGCAAACCTACTTTCAGCACATATTTCGGTAGTAACCATACTAGTGCAACCCATAAGATCTGTCACTCTCCATGAATACAAGAATGTCTCGCTACTTCCACTTCCATCATCTCCGGGAAGCATGATTACTATGCTGTCTTGATTAGTGAACTCTTCTAGTAGTTCATCTCCAAGAAACCACTCTACAATAGTACCTTCGGGTAATTCTGGATTCCAATTCGCTGTTAATGTGAGGATATCACCAAAGAAGTTACAATCGAGCTTAGGTGTAGTAATAATATTTCCTGAATAGCGAATTACAGTAACTTCTGCCATCGCGCTAGTTGGACATCCATCTGCATCAACTTCGACTTCGACTGTTGTGGAATTCTGCACGTTGTTCAGTGTTGTAGATTCACAATCATCACATGTAAAGGTACCGCTTCCACTTGACCATTCAATATTTTCTAGTTCAAATTCACTAGCTAATTCGAAATCGACACTTTCACCTTGACATATTGTTGCTTCTTCGATATTGAGTGTAATACTAGGATCTATCACGGTAATTTCAAAGGTATCCATCGCCGTACATGCTCCATTCACAGTCGTACGAATGTAGGTGGTACTCTCTACGGCAGCTAACCCTACATTGTAGTCATTCTGACTGTCATCTTGGAAGCCAGTAGTAGGAGACCAAGTATGCATGATGTTAGGGAACTGGTAATCTTTGTATCCCGGAGAAGTGAAGGTTATTATTTCATCCTTACAATATGGATTTCTTTCTGGGATTGCTGTTATTTCCATGTTAGGCAATGAATCGACATATACTGTTATCGAGTCGGCTGTCATACATGCTCCATTGTCTGCAATCACTTTATATTCAGTAGTAATAGCAGGGTTAACTTCTGCACTACCACCATTTGCATTTATGCTATCTGCTTCAACCCACGTTATGATTGCATCAGTAGGGTTAGATAATGTGGTTAAATCTAAGGTCTCACCTAGACAAATTCTCACTGAATCACCTTGGTTGATCGAAATCTCGTTCGGTATTACTTCTATTGAATAGTTCAAGGTGTCGCTACAAAACATACTTGGACTCGATGTGATAACCTGATAATCTATAGATTCGTCAGCAATCACTTCTGTGAATGGATCCTCAGGATCTATAACATTGTCTTCAGGATCAATCGAGAAGCTTGTACCATATATGAAAGCAAACTGATTTAAAGGGAACTGCTCTCCTTGACACACCATCGTGTCTGAAAAAATAGGAGTTAAGGCATCATAGGGATCAACTTGCACTATCACTGTGTCACTAGCAATACAACCGCCTAGTTCCACAGACACTGAGACCTGAAATTCAGAACCTACAAAGCCAAATGTTGGTGTCCAAGTTGTAATTTGCGCATTAGGATCATCGACCTGTTGAAAATTGTTGAGAATTACCCATGTCAAATTGCTATTATTAACATTATTTATCGCTGTGAATGTAATTTCTTCTCCTTCGCATATTTGCAAATCATCAGTCTTGATACTCACCATTGGTTCTACCAAATTAATGTAGATACTATCCATGCCAATGCATTCAGGTGATGTGAAGGGATCGATCTTACCCTCTACATAAACCCATCCTTCGAAACCAGCATTTACTACTGGGTTACTGATAAAAGGATTGTCAAATGCATTAAAAGGTGACCATAGGTACGAGGTTGCACCAGAAGCCATCAACTGGGTAGGTGAATCGCTACAAGCAATCAACGAATCTTGCTCTGTTTCAATCTCTACTAGAATGTTTTCACGTATCGGAATCACAAGTTCGGATATTAAAATATCTCCGCAACCAAAGTTCCGGAACATACTAATAGTAACCGTTTCATCGCCTTCAGTGATGTCGTCATTGAACACTTCTATTGGAAACTTCAAGATAGTCTGACCAACTCCAAAAGTGATGGTGTCTGGAATATCAAAGATATAATCATCTGGCTCTGTTGCTGTACCTCCAATTGTAATTGTGTAGCTTGTTTCTTCTGGCAGTGCTTCATCTAACTCAATAATTACGGTGTCATTTGAAGCTGCCAAACACTTTTCTACGAAATAATCTAATCCAGAAACGAACTGTGTTTGAATTTCTGGAGTCCCAGATCGTATTTCAGAGATAAATACACCACTATCAAAACTTCCATCACCTCTATCCGCAATTGCAAATTTCAAGTGATAGGTCGAACAAGGCATAACAACCGCTGAAGCAGTTAGTGACTTCTTATCTCCTAAGAAACCAGATGTTAGTCCGTCATATTCCACACTCACGCCATTATTATTGTCTCGGTAGTATTCCCAATTTTGAAGATTATTTACTGAGTTGATTTGAATAGGAGTAGTTGAACCTGGAATAACGGCCATGTTTTCTTGATTATTCAAATCTACAATCCCATCAATTCCTGGACCACTGATCAATAAAGCGAAAATATCATTGAAATTTGAATTCACAAATTCTGGATATTCTTCAGATCCAAATATGTATTCAAATTCTAGTTTATCTGCAAAAACGGTTACATCAACTTCAACCACGCAGGCATCCTGTGAACTATTATTGTTTCCAAAGAGCTCTGAAAGCACATCTAGGTCATCATCCCCTGAAGCTCCATTATTAGTTCCAGCACTGCCTGAATTGTTTGGACCTATGGCATTGTCGGGAGATCCCGATGTTAGCAGTAGACCCTTTCCTAGGCCTAAATTAGTATCATCGCCCATCGAGAAAGTACCGTATGCGCCGCTGTCACAAATCACCGTATCAACTACCACGATAGCTGTTGATGTTGAAATTGCATCCTCGATCGTTTCGTTTTCTGCGCCAGTATCTACTGTAAGAGCATCTAATGTCTCACACTCTGTCACTGAGCAATTCCAGTTGGCTTCAAATCCTTCTGCAGTCGTACTCCCGTCAGAAATAAATTGTATGGTCAAACAAGAATCAGCTTGTACAGTAAGGCAAACTCCCCCACCTCCTTGCTGTCCTCCAAAACCACTGAAGTCAGTGATAACAGGAGAGTCGGTGTCTGGTCCATTGTAAAAAATAATATTATCGGAACCTGGTTCAATATTGTAATAAGCAAGTTCGAAAGTTAAACAATTGCTTAACTGTGCGGGACAGATTGTGAATACGTTGTCCTCATTGTCACTGTAGTTTTCATCTGGACCCCCAGTGTCATATAAAGTTCCTGAACAAGCATTTGAGAATCCTTCGTCGATTGTGCTATTTACTTTTTCTTCAACACATATTGAAAAATCTCCTTCGTCTGCATTATCTCCAAAGTTGTCAACTCGAACATAGTAAATTTCTCCTGGTGTTAGGTTAGTAAGATCTAAGGATAACACCTGCTGATTTAAAGAACCAACTACACAATCATTTAAGAACAAAAAATCTTCACCACAAAAACCTCTGTAGATAGCAAACTGCACGTTGTTCAAAGCGTCCATGTTTGGACCAGCGTCAGAACCCACGATTGTGACGGTGTAGTCAGTAATTGCAGCATCGGCTTGAAATTGAAACCAAACATCGTTGGACGGAGGATTACTTGCAAAACATCCTGGTTGGTTGTCATTTCCTATATCTGTTGGTGTCGCATTAATGTTTGTAAAAAAAACATCTTCATTACAAACAGGAGCAGTACCAAGGTCAATCACCCCTGAACAGTCATCATTTGATGGTTGTGCATATGTAGTAGTAGAAAGTAGTAATAGAAAGAATAAACTAAATATATATTTCATCAGCATTCAATAAGTTCTAGATAAGCAGATTGAGATTTTTATCATTCAAGACAACCTTGCTTGTGAAAAGTTTGTGCTACAATAATAAAGAAATTACTATAATAACTGTGAATATATGACTCAATTACAATCGTCTAATTTCTTTTTTACGTCTGCAAGACTATTGAACGCTTTATTTGTTGTGTATTTCCAGTCTAAGAAATTGACTAGGTTGACTATGTCAATATCAGTTAAAATCTCGTTTGGAGGCATGGCTGCAGTGTATTTATTTCCGTTATACACTAAATTGTCATTCAAGCCATATCGAATCATACAAGGTAGCTGTAAAGAGTATTTTTCGTATAATTCATCAGTAATTGGAGGATAAAGTTTTCTTAGGCCTTCTCCTTCCTTCCCGTGGCAGTTACTGCAATGTTGTAGATAAATATTTTCACCCTTCTGATAAGGCGACTTACAAGAAAAATGGGTAACAAGTAAAAAAATAAGTACGACCTTAATTGACTTCATATTCTTTCAATAACTTCTCGATGTCTTCCATGAATTTTTCCACTTCATTTTCATCTGTTCCTTCCGCATAGGCTCTCACCCTGCCTTTTTTATCAACTAGGATGATTTTTCCAGAGTGGTTGATTCCACCAGGAGCCTCCTCGTCCTCCACAACAATATTGAAATAGTCTGCTGCCATTCCGTGTAATTTCTTTTTTTCTCCTGTTAGTAAATTCCATTTTGGAGATGATATTTCTAAGTTGTCTGCATACTGCTTAAGAGCTGCAACTGTGTCTTTTTTAGGATCAAGAGAAAAGGAAACTAACCTTATATCCTCATTGTCTTGATATTTGTCATAAATTTTCAGCATGTTACTCATCACAGTTGGGCAGATAGTAGGACATGTTGTAAAAAAGAAATCAGCAATTTGAATCTGATCTTGATAGTCATTCTGGTTAACTTGCTGGCTATCTTGATTCACAAACGAAAAATCACCAACTGTATGCGGAATTTCTTTTCCGTCTACAATTTCTGGTACGCCTAGGAAAGGAAGCTTATCACTATCCTTGCAAGAAATACAGAGCGTCAAGAGAGAAAAAAGAAGGAATGTAAATCTCATAATTTATTTAAATCTATGTTCATAGTAGAAACCAATTGCAAATGTAATTGTTTACGAATTAACTTCTTACGGGAAGAGCAAAATTCACCTTTTGTGGCTATTATTGCGCTTTGCAGAGGGAGATTGATTTGGCCTTTTTTTCAAAATGAAAGTTAGTTTAGAATGAAAGATGAAACTTCAATAATGTGGTTCCGCCAGGACCTAAGATTACATGACAATGAGGCTTTGTGGGAGGCTAGTCGGACCGCTGACAAGATTATTCCAGTTTACGTTTTTGATGAACGTGTTTTTAATGGAACTACTAGTTTTGGATTCAAGAAGACTGATGTGTACAGAGCGCAATTCATCATAGAGTCTGTGCAAAATCTGAGGAATTCGCTAAAGAAAAAAAATATTGATCTAGTTGTAAGAGTTGGTCTTCCAGAGGATATTGTCTCAAATATTGCACAGGAATATGGGGCTTCATGGGTGTATTGTAATAGAGAACGTACTCAAGAGGAAGTTGATGTGCAAAATGCACTTGAGCAGAATTTATGGCACCACGGTATTGAGCTCAGATATTCAAGAGGAAAGATGCTTTATTACACAGCAGATTTGCCTTTTCCTATTTCTCATACTCCTGATGTATTTACTAATTTTAGAAAAGAAGTAGAACGATTCATATCAGTGAGAGAGCCATTGGCAAGTGAAAGTCTGCAGCTAAATCCCTTGCCAGATTCTGTTGACGCGGGAGAGATTCCTACTATTGAAGATTTTGGTTTGGGTTTCCCCAAAGGGGTGGATGGATTACCTTTCAAGGGAGGAGAAACTGAAGCGCTCGCTAGGTTGAGGTATTATTTATGGGAGACAGATCATGTTTCTAACTACAAGGAAACTAGGAATGGATTAATAGGAAAGGACTACAGTACTAGGTTTTCAGCATACTTAAGTCAAGGTTGTCTTTCACCGAAGAAGGTACATTCCGAGCTGAAAGCCTATGAAGAAGAAAGGGTAGCGAATGATTCTACCTATTGGGTGGTGTTCGAATTGTTATGGAGAGACTTTTTTAGGCTGATGGGAAAAAAGCATGGTAATGACATCTTCAAGTCTCAAGGAACCAAGCGCAAGAGTAATTCAATAGGAGAAATTGATTGGGACAAGTTTAATGCTTGGAAAGAAGGTGAAACGGGAGTGCCTTTCGTCGATGCCAACATGAAAGAACTTAATGCAACTGGCTTTATGTCAAATAGAGGACGACAGAACGTTGCTAGTTTTCTAGTAAATGATCTCAATGTCAATTGGATCATGGGAGCGGAGTATTTCGAAAGCCTGCTAATTGATTATGACCCTTGCAGTAACTATGGAAACTGGAACTATATAGCTGGAGTAGGCAGTGATCCTCGAAACGATAGATACTTTAATATCTACTCACAAGCTAAGAGATATGATCCTACAGGGGAATACGTAAAAAAATGGATACCAACGTTAACAGCCTTGCCAGAAAATCATGTGCATTTACCTGATCAATTGAATGAAGATCAATTGAATGAAGCCGGGTTTACAATAGGTGTTGAATATCCTAAAGCAATCATAGATACTTCCAAATGGACTTAACTAATCATTGATGAATATGCGTAAAGGAGCTATATTAACGCGTTCTTCAAGGAAACTTATCAACCGCTCTTTGTCTTCTTTGCTCATCTTTTTGTTCTCTTTCAAGTCAATGAGTACAGTATGGACTGTATTAAATTTTTCGCTGTCTTGAAGATTCATCCTACCAAACGATACCTTATCGACTTCATCATACAGCGTTGAAATTTCGTTCTTGAGTTGGACTGTCAAGGTTGAATCTTGTTCTTTCGTTTGTAGCAAGGATAATTTCTCTACTTGCGCTTGCTGTTCAGTTTCTGCAAAGAATCGAATTTCCTGAATTTTCTCTTCTAGTGTTTTAATCTTATTTAAGTCTACCTCGCTAGATTTGATGATCTGAACATTCCATCCTGGAAGGCCTTTCTTTTCAAGCCTATCAATGTACTCCATTTCATTGTCCGGGCTAATCGCATCGCCATACACCTTAAGTACTAAGGTGGAAATAGTGTCAGATTCTAAAACAGTATACCCGTCAAGATATATCTTATTATCACCAAAATCATTTTCGATAAAATCCTTAATTGTTCTTTGAGTATTAATTTGCTGAAGTACATTACTAAGGAGGAAGAAGCTAGGAATGATGATCAAAAGGCCGAAAAGTACTACAATCAGTCTATTTCGATATCTTTCTTTCTTGTTCAAGTATTGTCGATATGGAAAACGCAAAAACCGAACAATGACGTAAGTAGAAATACAAATAAAACTTGTATTCAAGATGAACAAGTAGAAGGCATTAAGTGCGAAATTGAAGTCCCCTTTTGCTAGTCCATAACCAGCAACACAAAGAGGTGGCATTAATGCTGTAGCAATGGCAACTCCAGGTAGCGTAGTTGAAATATCCTTTCTAGCAATTGAGATAATTCCAGCTAGACCTCCAAAGATTGCAACAAGGACATCTAGTGTATTTGGTGCAGTTCTTGCAGCAATTGCTGGAGTAATGTCTCCAAATGGAGTCAGGGCAAAGTAGATCCAGCTCGTTGCAATAGCTATGATAATCGCCACACTGAAATGCACAAAGGCCTTTTTCAAAACCTCTTTATCATTTATCCCTATCCCTAAACCGATACCCAGTATGGGTGACATCAGAGGAGAAATTAGCATGGCTCCAATAATTACCGCATCAGAATTTTGATCTAAACCAATAGAGGCGATTATAATGGAACACATTAGCATCCAGGCATTAGCTCCAGACATTGACTTTTTGGCTTTTATCTCTTCGATTACTGCCTTCTTATCGACTCCTTTCTTCAGGTCAATGATGTCTAGTATGAAATTTTGGACGTAAGTCCAATCGTAAACTCTGTCAGTCTTAACTTTTTCTTGCTCCATTCTTAATCTATAATTAGCCCATCTTGCATCGTAAGAAGACGATCACTTAGCTTGCCAATCTCATTATTATGAGTTACAATTACAAAACTTTGCGAGTAATCATCGCGTAATTTCTGAAATAGCTGGTGCAGTTCTTCTGAGTTTTCTTGATCCAAGTTACCTGAGGGTTCGTCGGCAAAAACAATAAGGGGGTCATTGATCAATGCTCTGGCCACTGCAACACGCTGTTGTTCCCCTCCGGAAAGCTGACCAGGTTTGTGTCCGATTCGATCTGAAAGGCCAAGGTAATCGAGTAGCTCTTTTGCTTTTTCAGTAAAATAGCCAATGTTATTTCCGGCAATGTATGCTGGTATGAGAACATTTTCCAATGCAGTAAACTCGTTAAGCAAATGATGAAATTGAAAAATAAAACCAATTTTCTGATTTCGAAATTTTGCAATTTTGTGTTTGCTTAGCTGGTCAATGTCTTGGTTTTCAATATGAAGAGTTCCATCATCTTTGCCATCAAGTGTACCTAGAATCTGCAGTAAGGTAGATTTACCTGATCCTGACTTGCCCATGATTGAAACAATTTCCTTTTCATAGATGTCTATATCAATACCCTTTAACACTTGAAGTGAACCAAAGGATTTGCGAATGTTTCGTGCAGATAATAATATGTTGTCCAAAAATATAGTCTCTTTGCTGTTTTTAAATATATTGACAGTCAGTTAATTATATTCTCAAAAAAGATTTATATAATTTTTTTTTAGAAATAATTAACACTTTTGAAAATAAATGCGTTTCTATTGAAGTTAATTGATTGTCGAGATCAAAGGTAATTAAAAGAAATTATCTGTATGAACGAGTTTATGTAGTAATGTACGTTAAATTTGCGTTAGCTGGTAGACTATTGTTAGTTTTTTGTTTTTGACAAATCATTATTTCTGTACCTTTACAGCCCTTAAAACAGATTTCTTATCTTTTATGAAGATACTCCAACTGTGTAAAAAATTTCCGTATCCCCTCAAGGATGGTGAATCGATTGCGGTCACCTATCTCTCTAAGGCTCTGCATGAGTTAGGTTGTGAGATGACTTTGTTGTGTATGAATACAACTAAGCACTACACAGATGTAAACACACTTCCTGTAGATTTTAATCACTACAAAGAAATCCATGTTAGTAACCTTGATAATTCAATCAAGCCGATTGCTGCGTTTAAGAACTTGTTTTCTAAGGATTCTTACCATATTTCAAGGTTCGTTTCGCAAGACTTCAAAAGAAAATTGATCAAGTTACTGACTGAAAATACCTTCGATATAATTCAATTAGAAACGCTTTATCTAGCTCCTTATGTAGAGACAATCAGAAAGCACAGTGATGCCCTGATCACTATGAGAGCGCATAATGTAGAGCATGAAATATGGGAGAGAATCAAGAATAATACTCGTTTGCTGCCTAAGAAATGGTACATTTCTTACCTTACTAAGAAGCTGAAAAGATTCGAGATTGAGCGACTGAATGACTATGATTACCTTATTGCAGTTACAGATAAAGATCTTAAAAAATTCAAGAATTTAGGATACAAGAATGGAGCGATTGCGTCACCAATAGGTATTGACATAGCACAGTACAAAGGAGTGAAAGTAAAGCAAAATTCTATTTCCATGTGTTTTATCGGCTCCCTTGATTGGATGCCAAATTTAGAAGGAGTAAATTGGTTTTTGCAGAATGTATGGGAGGAAGCAAAATCTAGAAATGAAGGCATTGAGTTACACATAGCAGGTAGAAATACTCCAAATTCAATAAGAAACTTGAAGGACAATAGTCTTAAGATTCACGGAGAGGTACCCTCTGCTATCAACTTTATTCAATCTCATCCTATTATGCTTGTTCCACTTTTCAGTGGTAGCGGTATGAGAGTTAAAATATTGGAAGGACTAGCACTTGGTAGAATAGTAATCACCACATCTTTGGGCTTGGAAGGGATAGATGCTAAACACCAACAAGAAGTTTTGATTGCTGATACTCCACAAGAGTTTTTAGAATGTATAGCGTTTTGTCAGCAGTATCCTACGAAAGTCAGGGAGATTTCGGAAAGAGCAATGACCTTTGTAAAAAAATACTATAACAATCACACTAATGCTCACGATTTGAAGTCACTATATTCGGACTTACTTAATAAGTACAAGCATCCAGTTACATCCAATAAATAGCTCCTTTTTCACAGAATAATGTAGCTTTACGCCATGAGCGAAATGCCTACTTTAGTAGTTCTAAGTCCAAGATTTCCATATCCCATCGAGAAGGGAGATAAACTTCGATTGTTTCATCAATTGCAAGCCCTCAAGTCTGACTTTAGAATTCATCTTATCTCACTTTCAGACATTAAAATAGAGGATAAGCACTTAGAGGTTATCGACGAGATAGTTTATGATAATAGGATACTACTTCAATCTTCACATCGAAAAGTGAAGGCAGCAATTATGTCGACTTTTGGGCGTAAAGCCCTACAAGTAAATTACTACTCAGAAAAGAAATTATATAACAAAATTCATCAATTGCTAGGGGAGATTAACCCTGATCTAATCTATGTGCAGCTGGTACGTTGTGCGCATATGGTGATGCATTGGGACGGCCCAAAAGCCATTGATTACATGGATGCGATGTCTCTGAACATGAAGAGAGAGGCTAAATCACAAGGGCTTTTAAAAAGTTGGATTTTTAGTCTAGAGGCTCAAAGAATACAAAAGGCTGAAGTGGAATATCAGAGCTATTTCGACAAGAAATTCATAATTTCCAGACCAGATCAAAGCTATCTCGAAGGAAATGGTGTCAGGGGATTGAAGGTGATCAGTAACGGTGTAGACACTTCTTTTTTTGATCCTGCAACTTTTAAGGTTGAAGTTAAGTACGATTTGTGCTTTGTAGGAAATATGGGGTATTTACCCAATGTACTTGCGGCAGAATTTTTAGTAAACGAAATAGTAGCGGATAGCAGGCGGGAATGGTCTGTTTTAATTGCAGGTGCCAGGCCGCATCAGCGCGTTAAACGATTAAGCAAATCACATGTTACTGTTACAGGGTGGGTAGACGATATAAGAACATCCTATGTATCAGCAAAGCTGATAGTTGCACCGATATTTTCAGGAGCAGGTCAACAGAATAAGATTTTGGAAGCTATGGCATTAGGAAGAGTATGTATAACCACTAGTCAGGTAAATGAGGCAATAGGTGCAGCAGATGGACGCGAGATAGTAATCGCATCGAGTAGGGAGGAGTTTCGAGAAAAGATCGATGAATTATTGAATAATAACGAAATGTGTGAGAGAATTGGGAAAAATGCTCGTAATTTTGTGGTCGAAAATTTCCAATGGGAAAGTACTGGAGAGTTGTTAAAAAATGAATTAATAGAATTGATAAAATAAGGATATGAGTGCTGCTGATGAAAAGATAAAATTAGATACAATTCCGGACGCTATAGAGGCGATAAGAAGGGGAGAGGTAATTATTGTAGTAGATGATGAAGATCGAGAAAATGAGGGGGATTTCATATGTGCAGCTGATGCAGTGACGCCTGAAATCATAAATTTTATGGCATCCCATGGTAGAGGATTGATATGTACGCCCATAATGGAATCACTAGCGGATAAACTAGAGTTAACACCTATGGTAAATAACAATACAGCCCTTCACGAGACTGCATTTACTGTATCGATTGATTACTTGAAGAAAGGATGCTCCACAGGAATTTCGGCATATGATCGTTCGACTGGCATCAAAGCTTTAACTGAGGAAGGCACGGTAGCTAGTGATTATGCTAGACCAGGACACATTTTTCCTTTGCGAGCTAAGGAGGGTGGAGTATTGAGGAGAACTGGACATACGGAGGCAGCTGTTGATTTAGCAAAAATGGCAGGCTTTTATCCTGCAGGAGTTCTCGTTGAAATTCTTAATGAGGATGGGAGTATGGCTAGATTACCACAGTTGACAAAAATTGCCGCAAAGCATGATTTGAAATTGATTTCCATAAAAGATCTCGTTTCGTATAGAATGACAACTGAGCGTATCGTAAAAAAAGAATTTGAAACAACACTTACAACAAAATTTGGAGATTTGCGTGCTGTGGCTTACAGTCAAGTTACGACTCAAGATACTCATTTAGTGCTGATCAAGGGAGATATTTCTCAGCAAGAGGATGTTCTAGTTAGAGTACACTCAAGCAGTGAGACTGGTGATATAACAGCGCACCTGTTTGGTGATGGAGGTAAAACTGTGGAAAATGTGTTAAGTAAGATTCAAAATGAAGGAGCTGGTGTATTTTTATATATGAGACATGGTGAAAAAGGAGAATCCATCGTTAATAAGTTGAAAGAGATCGATAATGATCCTACCAATGATCCTTTAAGATCACACGTGCAAAGAGATTTCGGAGTAGGAGCACAGATACTTCGTGACCTGGGAATCCGAAAAATCCGATTATTAACCAACAGTCACAAGAAGAGAATTGCACTTGATGGATATGGACTCGAAATTACCGAGACTGTGAGTTTCGGGTAACTGCTAAGCAAGAGAAATGTTTGAAGAGATATTAAGCACCTTAGCTAGCGACAAAAATTGCACTTATACTAGAGAAGATTTTACAGTAGCTGGAAATTGGGGAGCAAGCGCGCCTGTTTCGATTCATCGGTTGAGAATTGCTCATGAAGGTCTTGAGATTCAGATGAAGATTGACTTGGGTAATCATAATCTTGCTGAGGTAAATGTTGTAATTCCAGTTAATTCTTTAGTCTCTGATTTTAAGTTAACTACCAAGGAACAGCTGTCTAGATTATTTAGCTTCGATAAGAGCCCTTGGAAAGTTAAAACTAAAGATCCCCAGTTGAATCGAGAAGTCAGCAAAGCTCTCGATCAATCTGGACTGACTAAATTAGCTAAGGATGAGATTTTTGTTCCCACAATAGAAGGTTTGTACAAAGATCTTACCTACACGGTTTTTACTCGGTATTATCTTGGATTTAATAATAAGGAAAAGTCAGTAGAGCTAGTTATTGAATTTTACAAAGAGCTAATTCAACACATTCTATCGAATTATGGAAATAAGTTACGATGACTGAGGTCTGTAGAATTTTCAATTGTTTATGACTCTTGACAGTTATACAGACAAGGTAAGTTTTAGTATTAGAACTCAGCTTTTGACTAATTTCTTAACTTAGCAAGGCTGATTAGTTTTGTGTCGGTAAGCATCAATAGATTTCAACTTACAACTAAATTCATAACTTGCGCAGTAATTTATTACATGCAAAATTTATAGTGGAAAAAGGGATGCCAAGTTGAAAAAGGAAATGGTGAATCCCAATCCGTTGCTAATTGCGATTGTGATCATTACACAGCAGAAGAACATCAAACAAATCGTAGAATATCATTCAGAATTAAAGATATTAAAAGCTAAGGTAGGTCTAAACTTTGGGCGTAAGCCCATCTAAACAAGATACGGCAAGTGGTGCTTATTCTTCATTATTTTATTTAACTTGGCTCTAAATTACCCTACAATTTGCCAATAATTAAATACATAGCAGTCCTGCTTGGTATGTTTGTGTTTTTACCCAATAGTAATTGCCAAATTACCTCCAAAGAATCTCTACAGAAGGTGGCTCAAAGTGCCATGCACAAGTCGGATGGAATTAAGGCATTAACTTCGCTATTTGATGATTATGTAGTGACTAAAAACGATCTAGAAAAGTACGAGAAGATATGGGCTACTTATGATATTGAAGATATTGAAACTCAACTGTCTTTCCTTTATCAATTTCAAAAATATTACTGTGCATTTGGAATGGAGAACAAATGCATCACAACCAATAATCAATTACAAGAATTAGCTAATCGGAATAATTCACCAGATTATTCATTCAAAGCCTTTATGACCTTATCTCGGTACTACCATGATAAAGGAGAATTATTAGCTTCTCATCAATTAATGAAAAAGGCTTCAACTATTTTAGAAATAGGTAAGAATCTGAAAAATCGTAACGCCTTTTATGTGGAAAAAGCGAGGCAGAAAAGGATTGCAGGGGAAATTGATAGCGCATTGTATTTTTCCGAACTTTCTCTTGAAAATTTGAATCTCGAAGAGGATTTCTCGGAATTGGCAAATTCTTATAATGGTAAGGGTAGGATATTCCGGCATTTAGGCAACACTGACTCACTTGAAGCGAATTATAGAAAAGCATTATTCTTCGCTGAAAAACACCAGTCGACCGAATTGTTACCTAGTATTTATAACAACTTGGGTAATGTTGGACACATCAAAGGAAGATATGACGAGGCGATAGAATTCTATATGAAATCAATCGCGTTCAAGGAGAAGAAAGGAGACATAAAAGGTTTATCTATAGGGTTCCATAACATCGGTGCTATCAAGGCTGATATGCTAGATTACGAAGGCGCAATAGTAGAATTGAAAAAGTCCAATGAATTAGCGAATCAGCTGGAATACAAAGTAATGAATGTGCATAATGGGTTGAAACTCGGTAATGCGTACAAGTTCTCTAATAAGTTGGATTTAGCTATTGATTATTATACAGAAGCACTTGAAATGGCGGAAGAAATTGATTTTTCGAAAGGGATCACGTCCGCTCGCCTTGGACTTGGTTTATGTTATACTGAAATGGGGGAATATAGTCAAGCACAACAAAATCTATATAGTGCACTTTCTCAAGCTGAAGAAATAGGTTATAAATCTGAAGAATGTTCGGCTTTAGTTGGAATTGCAGAATGGTATTTGAAAACTGAAGAATCGGGCAACGAGAAAAATATTCAATTTTCAAAAACTGAAATAGAAAGACTTCTCCTAAGAGCTAAATCTCTTTCTGAAGAAATGAAGTATGGAGAAAAGAGATTACAAGTGTATGAAAGTTTAGATAGATTATATAGAAACACAAACAACCTTAAAAAACACAATGCCTTATTAACGGAATACTTAGTTTATAAAGACAGTATTTTCACTGAAACACGAACGAAAGCTATTGCTGACTGGGAAACAAAGTATGCAACAGCCGAAAAAGAAAAAGAAATCATCCAATTGCAAGCTGACAATAAAATTTCAGAATTGAAAGCTAGAGGATGGAAAATAGCACTAGGTATAACGGCCTTTTTTTTAAGCCTCTTAGGCTTTTTCTTACATAAATATCAAAAGCGTAAAAACGCGCAAAAGCAAATGGAAGAAGCTGAGCGTTTCAGATCCAAGTTATCAAGTGATCTCCATGACGACGTAGGCACCATGTTGTCCTCCTTATCCATGCAAACTGATGTCATGGGATTAACAGCCAGTGATGAACAAGTGCAGAAATTTGAGAAATTGAGCAATCTGAGTCGAGAAGCAATGTCTAGAATGCGAGATACGGTTTGGGCAATTGATTCTCGAAAAGACAAGGTAGAAGATTTACTTGATCGAATGAAAGATTACCTTGCTGATACGCTTGAAGGCCATAAGCTAAAGGCAACATTTAATCATAATAATTTTGAATTAGATTCAAAATTATTGCCTGATGTTCGTCAGAATATATATCTCATTTTTAAAGAAGCAGTCAACAACGCTGCCAAATACAGTTCTGGAGATCAACTAACTATCGCTTTTAAGCAATCTAACAATTCTATTTATCTACGTATCCACGACAATGGGGTAGTGAATCCTAGCAAAGTTAAAACTTCTGGGACTGGGTTGAGCAATATGAAAATGAGAGCCAATCGCATGAATCTGGAATGCAAAATCAATACTGAAAATGGATATGAAATTGTAGTTCAGTAAGGTGTTTTAATATTATAGTTTCCCTTGATGATACATAGAAAGTAAGCCCACTTTATTGTTCACTTGAAGAACTTCATAAATATTCTTGATGTGACTTCGAACGGTATTCAACGAAATAAAACACGTGCTTGCAATTTCATTATAGGTTTTCCCTTCAACAACATGTTCAACAATCTCTTTTTGACGAGGAGATAGATGAATCACTTCTTTTGTGTCTTTTTCCTTATTGAAAAACGTTGCTATTTTCCGAGCAATAGAGGGAGACATGTAAGAACCACCATATGCAACTATATTAAGAGCTTCTATGATTTTTGGAAGTGGTGTCTTTTTAGAAATATAAGAACAGGCACCATCGCATAAAGCCTTAAATATTTTGTCCTCTTCTTCATAAGTAGTCAGCATGATAATATTGATTTCTGGCAATTTCTTCTTGATATGCGAAATCCCTTCAAGTCCTGACATTCCAGGTAAGCCAATATCTAGAAACAGAATTGTCGGCACATTGGTCGTGAACGTAGTTTCCAAGAAATCCTCTACATTTCCATACTCCCCAATTACAGGAATAGCTGTTTTCGCCTCTGCAAAAAGACGAACACTTTCCCTTATAGACGTATTATCCTCAATAATCGCTAATCTATGCTCCATTTTATAAAGATACTTAATCTTAATCAAAATTGTCAAGCCTATATTGTTAAAAGTATAGAATGCCTTTCATTCTTTTTCTGAATTTATTTCGATCTGTGGGCGATACCCATTTTCTTTCAGCGAAGCTTCAAGAAATGGGTCGGAGTCTTACGCACGCGCTATTCGCTTGGTCCCGCCTTCTTTATAAATTGAGATGAATGAAAATATTTTACAGTTAATAATCTAATAAGAGATTAATGTATAAATGAATATCTAAGGCGTGACTCTCCCTTTAATCAATGTATTGAATTAATGTTTAATGTATAAAAATACTGAATATCAAATGTTTAATGTTGATTAATGTCGGTCGATGCTCCAGGTACCTATCGCAAAAAATAATTTTCAATTTACTCTATTCTTATAATACCAACTCTGTTTTAAGGTTTCACTTTATTTTCAAGAATTATTAAATCAAGTACAAGGCAGAAAACGCAGGGATAGCCTTAGCTATCATGAGTATTTCTAACGAAGTAATT
>CALBVQ010000129.1 GCA_937969485.1 uncultured Saprospiraceae bacterium
ATTGGGCTTTCGCCCAAAGTAAGAGCTGAGGTGCGCTGTGTGACAAGATGTTCTCTGTTAAGTTGTTCGAGTTTCTACCGTCACGTAAGAAAAGGCTGAGAGGTTATTTTCGTTGGGCTTGGTTACAACTACGAATGTGAATGCGTCCGACTGTTCAGTGTTTTATTAAACGGTGGCTAAGCTGCATTTGCTGTTGTTGTTGCTGGAAGTGGGATAGACATAGGTGATAAACAGACAGGGCAAGGAATTTTTGGGTATTGAACCCTACATATGCATCAAGATATCTATTACGAGCTGAAACTGCTTCGACAATGGGAACGTCCAGCTCTTTCGATGCTCACCGTGATGGGGACCACGCCTGCGCTTCAAAAGAACTGTTGAGCTCCCACTCTCTTTGCATTTTAAGCTCTCATGACGAAAACCTTATGCATAATTCAGGTTGAAATGCAGCGTTTGTACTGGGGGGGATGCGAGTACCAGCGTGATGTATAAACATGCTGTTGCTACGCAGCAGATTCATGTGGAATATGAAGTCTAGAAGAACATGGGGTACAAAAAACAGACATATTATTCTTTTGGCGGAAGCCAAACAAAACGGAAAGAAAAAGAAATTATGAAAAAATCAATAAGTAATAGCAATCATTTTCCTAACAAGTTGACTAATCCATAAGAAAGTAGTAATTTGTTTCAAAGTTATCTACAATGGGTGAAAATACTAACGATATCAAAAAGCCAGGTGTCTTCCAATCAATAGGAGAGTTCCTCAAAAATGCTTTTTCATACGGACCAGCTGCTGCAGCTGAAACGGAGTCAGAATCAGAGACAGAGCAATCAGCAACACAAGCTGCGCCCGCCTACTCGCCCACAGCTGCTCCTGCAGGTGGTGGGACTGAATCTAGTGGACCGAGTGAAGAGATAACTGAAGATGTAAAAGGTCACCTAAGTGCAAGAGAGGGGTTCAGAAAAGATGTATACCTTGACACTGAGGGCAAAGCTACAGCGGGAACAGGGCATCTATTGTCAGCATCCGAACTACGTCAATATCCCTTAGGCAGTATCGTGCCTGATGCAGTCCTTGCGCAATGGTTGGTTGAGGATTCTGAAGGTGCTTATTCAGCAGCTTATATGCAGGCGGTCGAAATAGGCTACGAAAATCAAACCTTAGTGGATGCCTTGACAGCTGTGAATTTCCAACTAGGAACAGCCTGGAACGGGATACATAAGAACACATGGGCGAAATTAATGGCACATGACTGGGAAGGAGCGGCGCTTGAAGCAGGTGATAGTAAGTGGTATAGCCAGACACCCGTCAGAGTATTCGATTTTCAACGATCTTTATTGTTAATTGCTGGCAAACCAATTGATTACGCATCAATGGTAGCATTTAATGCGGGAAATACCTCGAAATGGGGAGCTGAGTTACCAACGGAAAGTAGTGTTAATGAATTTACTCCTACGATGGGCGAAAGCTCAGAGGGAGGAGAAACTGAAACTCCAGGGCGCGGCACAGAAGAAACACCTGACAATAGTTCGCCAGGAACAGATACGCCAAGTAATGAAACAGAAACTCCAGCTCCAGATACCGAAACACCAACCGGTGCAGGTCAATTAAGCTCATCAGTGGGATTGGCAGATGACGGTACGACTTATGTTGGAGAATCTGGTGATATCAAGTCGGTACAGCAGCAGCTAGTATATGCAGGTATCTTACCTGCTGAGCAAATGTCAAGGACAGGTGATATGGTTTCAACAGTAGATGGCTTTTTGGGGCCAGCTACAATAGATGCGATTAAGCAATTTCAAAGTAACGTCATGGGATTCAGTAACCCTGATGGGCGTGTAGATGCAGGTGGCAAAACTTGGGGCAAATTATCAACATATGCTGCCCAAGAAAATCCTGTCCCTGATGAAGGAAATGGCACGGCACCTGAAGAAGATCTAGGAGGCGGAGTGCCAGATCAAGAAGCTCCAAAAGAAGAGGAAACAGTAGCACCAAATCCCGGAGAAACAGATGAACTAGAAACTATTCCTGACGGTGGAGGAGCTGTACCTGATCAAGAAGAGGCAACAGACTTTGAAAGCATTCCGGCAAGTTACAAATCACAATATACGACTACGGGATCAGTGGGAGTAAGTGGTAATGCCGCTAATGATAAGGAGAAGATTCAAGCGATGTTGAGAATGTGTGGCTACAAAACTACCTATATCGGCAGTGGTAATGGAACCGCTGAACAACGCAGAGTTCAATTAGCCAATAGTATATTCCATTTTCAATCCAAGCATGCCGACCTGTCAAATGACGGAACCGTAAGTGCAGGGAAAGCGACTTGGAAAAAGTTAATAGTGGTTTCATACATGAATAGCGGAGGAGAAACAATGACTGACGATCAAATTGATCAGCTTCATAATGCGAGAAAAGGATCAGTCGCTGACGTTCCAGGCAATCTAACCGCTGACATTACAGGAGGTCACCTGATTGGTATTGATAATAGCGGATATTTATTGCCTACCGAATTTCACTCCAATGCGGAAAAATTAGTTGAGGCCTTAGAAACCATAAAAGAAGAAACTGGTAACTTTAGGATTTCATGTGGTTATCGTTCACCTGAACACAATGTGAAAATTGGGTCTACTGCAACTACAAGTAAGCACGTTGTGGGTATCGCAGCAGATATCCAAACAATGGCCGGATATACGCCGACAAGCTTAAAAGCCAAGATCCAGGAGATGATAGACGACAATTTAATTCCAGATGGATACATCGGATTGTATGGTTGGGGGTGTCACTATGATATAAGAAATGGAGTTTAAAAATCAAGTATGAGCAAATTAGTAATCGTAATAATGAGTGTTCTGTATTTATTATCTTGTGCTGGAAGTACAGAGCAATCCAGCAAGAACAGTACTACTGAGACTGCCACTGTGGCGAAGGCAGAAGTTATTAAGGATGAAAACAAAGAAAAAGACATGAAATTAAATACACTAGAGAGCTATTTTGCAGACCTCCCATTTGAGATGTATGAAAACTGCCATGTAGAAAAGGGCGCGAGTGAAGATTTTTATGCTGGAAAAGTCATCCCCACTGAAGTGGCGTCAAGTAATCGCCTGTACAAAATAGCAGGTATTCCAAAGCTTGGAATGAAAAGAAAGGCGCAGAGTGAGGATGTGGAATTCCGTGCGATAGGCAAATGGAAGAGTGGCGAAAAGAGCGTACTGATTTATACAATCGGGATTAATAATATGACAGAAAACGAGCAAGAATCGTTTGGTTATGAAACACGTGCATTGGTTGTGAATGACGGAGAAGTAGAATCCAATTATTACGTTGGAGGACACAAGTCGACACCAGCTGGAATGGAGTCTGTGTGCCGTACTGCTGAAATTAAAGGAGGAAAGCTTGTACTGACTTTGAATGCAGAAGCAAGCCAAGATGTTCCGTCCATTTTACGGTTGGATAAAGTTGAGGAAAGGGAGATATAGCTTTTTGTAAATTCCCTTTTGGGGTTATACCAAAAAAGAAAAAACGAGATTGTAATACCGCGAAAATTCGCAGCATTTTTGTGATGCTTGTTTTTACATCATTTCTACATTCAAAAAACAATAAATCACATCAAGTTATGTGGACTTGCCCAAAATGTGAGCGAAACTTCAAGTCGACTAATCAGTCGCACATGTGCACAACCACCACTATCGATGACATTTTTATAGGAAAGCCAGACGATCTTCTATTAGCCTTTGACAAAATCTTAGTGGGCGTAATTGACTGGGAACCGTGTAGTGTGGGAGCTAGCACAAAATCTATTGTTTTCACCAAAGAGAAAGCGTGGTTAATAGTACGTCCCATGGCCAAAGAACTTGATGTAAAATTCTATTATCCTGAAGTACTGAATCATCCCCTGATAAAAAAGACTTCCTTTTTTCGGAATTCGTACGCTCATCATATCCGGGTAAAAAACGAGTACGAGGTATCAGATGAGATGTTTAGCTTACTGAGAAAGGGCTATGAAGGTTGAGATATTGTGCTTAGTTGTACATACATCGCATACTAATTTTCATTTAACTCGAATTATGCATTAGTTTTCGTCATAAGACCTTAAGGCGAAATTGATACCAATGCGCAAAAAATAGCACCGAACTGAACCAATAATCATTTTCATCATGACACCTCCACC
>CALBVQ010000130.1 GCA_937969485.1 uncultured Saprospiraceae bacterium
ATTCATTCGTAGAGAGTCGGACCAAAAGCTACATGAAATCGATCTCAAAACCCGAGCAATCTAGAACGGGATGCAGCAGGTTGTCACCACATTTGGCTTGGGGGAATCTCAGTATTCGCCAAATTTTTGAGGCGATGAATAAAAAATATAGAAAAGTCGATCACTTCCAATTTCAAAATTTCGCTTCAAGATTACGATGGCATTGTCACTTTGTACAGAAATTTGAGATGGAATGTATGATGGAGTTCAGAGCTGTAAATCGAGGGTTTGAACTATTGAAAAAGCCACTAAATCTTGAGTATATCAAGCGATGGGAAAATGGAAATACTGGATTTCCTTTAGTGGATGCCACAATGCGCTGTCTGAATAACACAGGATACATTAACTTTAGAATGCGTGCGATGTTGGTGTCATTTCTAGTATTTCATTTATGGCAAGATTGGAGAATGGGAGTGGGGCACATGGCCCGTCAATTTACGGATTTCGAACCAGGCATTCACTATGCTCAATTTCAGATGCAAGCTGGTGTTACAGGGATAAATACGATTCGCATTTATAATCCAATCAAACAATCGTACGATCAAGATCCCAGTGGAATATTTATCAGAAAATGGGTGCCTGAGCTAGAGAATTGTCCAGACAATTTTATACACGAGCCTTGGAAGCTAACCGCAATGGAACAAATGTTACATGGGTTTAACCTCGGAGTTAGTTATCCATACCCTATTGTTGATAATGAACAAGCGGCAAGAAAGGCGAGAAAAATTATCCACGAATTCAAGAATTCTCCAGCAGTTATTAAGGATAGTCATCGGGTGCTGAGTAAGCATACTGTTCCGAATCGAAAAGTGTAGTACCATTTTATATTTATATTGTTTCGTATTTTCTTTTTAAAACCGATAATTCAGCGTTGGCTAAACTTCCAAAGTATCAAATTTTGGTGGCACATTTATATCGTTCCTATACGTCGACATTTATGTAATACAGAACCAATTCGTCAGGCGCTGTAGCTACGGCTATTGGTCCACTCTCCCTCGGTTAACTTCATTAAACCCAAATTATCAGTTGGGAAATTTATTACGTCTTGAACTTCCTGCGAAATATTGCTCTTCGCTAATTTTTACTCTCTACGACGACGTTCGCTCATTGATGGAACTTTTTTATTTTGTCTACAGAAACTAATGCAGCATTAAAAAAAATAGATAGTATAAGATTAGAGATTGGAATTGCTATGAATGGATACTTGTGAAATGGTGTGAACAAAAAAAAGAGGCTGCCATAAAAATGACACCCTCCACATATGTTTAGTTTGTTATTGCAAAATTCGATTAATCAGCTCGTGAACTAGCACGATTGATCCTTTTATTTCAAATTTTAACAGTTACTGAAAAAAACTATTAATCTGCTCAGCAAGTTCGATACCAATTTTTTCTTGAGCCTCTCCAGTCGATGCACCGATGTGTGGGCTAACAGAGATTGCAGAATGCTGGACTAAATCTTCTCTGGGAGTAGGTTCATTTACGAACACATCAAGTCCTGCAGCACTTACCTTTCCATTATTCAAAGCTTCAAGCAGTGCATCTTCGTCGATTGATCCGCCTCTCGCAGTATTGATTAGCGCTACACCATCTTTCATTTTGGCCATTTCTTCAGCTCCTAAAATAGGTCTATCTGTAGAAGGTACATGAAGACTAATAAAGTCCGAGTTTTCTAGCATTTCATCCATAGAAACTGTATCAATATTGACCATCAACCCGCTTGATTTAGGTCCTACTGGAATTTCAGCAGTTTCTACAAATAGATCAACTGGAAGAACACGCATTCCAGTCCCGAAAGCAATACTAGCCAACTCCCGTCCTATTCTACCGAAACCAATAATGCCCAAGGTTTTGCCTTCTAGTTCTTGACCTTTCGAGTAGGATTTCTTCAAGGCTTTGAAGTCTGAAACCCCTTTAGTTGGCATTTCCCGATTCGAAAGATGTATGCTACGAGAAAGATTCAACATGTGAGTCATTGCTAGTTCAGCAACTGATCTAGAAGATGCTGCAGGAGTATTATACACCTGTAACCCTTTGTCCTTTGCATATTGAACATCAATGTTGTCTAATCCAACACCACCTCGAGCAATGATTTTAAGATTGGGAGAAGCATCGATTAAATCTTTTCTAACCTTGGTTGCACTTCTTACGCATATTGCGTCGAATTTATTTAATTCAGCAGTAAGTTGATCCTGCGGAATATTGGTTGTAGTAACTTCGTGACCTGCTTCTTCAAGCATTTTTTTTCCTGTAGGATGAATTCCATCATTTATTAGAATCTTTGCCATAATTGTGATTTGTAATTATTAATAACACAAAAGTACATCGATTTTCATATGTAGGTGAAAAAAACGTATAAATTTGAAAAAATCTATAGTTCGTCGAAAGAACTGTAGTTTTAGAACTCTTATTCGGACTTAACAGTTTAAATAATTAAAGAAGCAAAATGGCTAAAAAGTATAAGTTAACAGGATGTGCAAGATTTTTTATATTTCTATTGATAATAGGTCCTCTGGTTTATTTTGGAGTAAGTTACTTTAGAGGTGAAAATCCAGTGGAACCAGTGAAAGAACTAATTAAGGAAACTACTGAGAAAGTAAAGGAAAAGACCAAAGATCTAGGGTCAGGGACTAGCGAAGTGAAAGAGGAAGATATTTTGGACGGAGTGATTGATGCGCAGAAGACTAGAATACAAGAGCAGAAAGAGCGTATTGAAACACTTGAGAATCAAGTAAAACAGCTGGAGGAGCAATTAAGGAGAGAACAGGCAAAGAATGCACCTGCAACTAATAATGTCGATAATTGATAAGAAAGATCAGGTAAAATTTTAATATTTCTATTAGAATTTTATCTTTGCGGTCCTTATTAAAAGGTCGCGTGGCCGAGTGGTTAGGCAGAGGTCTGCAAAACCTTGCACAGCGGTTCGAATCCGCTCGCGACCTCAGGTAATCCTTGACAATGTAATGTTGTTGAGGATTTCGTGTTTTATATAGAATCATATATCCTGCATTTGGCCTTAAACCAGTTTTGTTTTCGGATTTCTGAATGGATTATTTTGTTTGATCGAGCGACCCCGCAGGGCACTATCTGTCGGGATATTGACTGAGAGAATGTCGAAAGACGATCGGCAAGATCACAAGGAAAATTTGATCAATTAGCACATTTATAATCGACCTCTTAAAGAAGAATTACTGAATTTTTGTGAAGTAGTCCTTATACGACAACTGGTAGTTATTTTGATTTTTAAGATCTTGCGACATCTCGTTGGTGGACAAGCGATTTTGGAGAGCTGCTGCAATTAGAGTTTGAAGATATTGCTAATGTGAGAGAAAAATACAAACAAAAAAGCCCAGATAGTTATCTTGGCTTTTTAATTTAGTAGAGTTTCATGTTCGCTAATGGGCTGGTTAATTCTGCTTATGCGAAAATTCAATTTGTTTGTTCCTTTAATATGCGTCGATTTTCGAATACCACTATAGCGTTGCAATGTGACTGTCGGTTTGTAGTTTAAGCGGACAATTTGTGCTAATACCAATTCTGTTTTAGAATTTCGCATATTTTCAAGTTTATAAAAGCAATTACTTCGTTAGAAATACTCTTGATAGCTATGGCAATCCTTGCGTTTTCTGCCTTGTACTTGATTTAACCCGAAATATGCATTAAGATATCTATTACGAGCTTAAACTGCTTCGATAATGGGAACGTCCAGCTCTTTTGATGCTCACCGTGATGGTGACCACGCCTGCGCTTCAAAAGAACTGTTGAGCTCCCATTCTCTTTG
>CALBVQ010000131.1 GCA_937969485.1 uncultured Saprospiraceae bacterium
GTCTCCTTTTAGATTTTCTACTTTGCGTGACGACTCGCTCATTGCATCGTAAGCAGAGGCGTGAAATGGTGGATTACAAATCGTAAAGGCATATTTCTTTTTTTCATCGATCACGCCAGAGAAAAACTTTGTTGGATCCGCTTGTAATTCTAGTGCAATTTCGCCTTCAAGGTGAGGATTCGACTCAATAATCTTATGTGCACTAACCAAGGATTCATTATCGATATCCGTTGCTAAAAATGACCAACCATACTCTGCCGAACCGATTAGTGGATAGATGCAACTCGCTCCGCACCCCACGTCAATTCCCACAATAGAGGGTCCTCTAGGTATTTCACCTGCATTATCTGCTGCAAGAAGATCTGCTACATAATGCAAATAATCGGCCCTACTAGGAATCGGTGGACAGAGATTTGCATCCGGAAATTCCCATGACCTGATTCCATAATAATGCATCAAAATCGAGGTATTTAGTAACTTCACAGCTTGCGGCTTAGCAAAATCTACGGTTTTACTGTCATATTTATTGGTAAACACAAACTCTTCGAGAGCGGGTAAAACCTTTATCAATGCATCGATATCGTAGCGATCGTGATTCTTATTTCTTGGATGTAGGGGAGACTTTTTACTTTCAGACATGCCCAAAAGTATGTATTAATAAAGTAACGAACTGATTATCTCCTTTTTTCTTGACTATAGGATAAAATCGGTCATTTATAATCACCGATATTCAGCTGACGCGAACATAAATCAGCATCTCGCTTCTCATTAGTCGCGATTATTAAGGTTCTATTCCCAAGATGCGTTTCAAGCATTCCCTCAACCCATTTCTTCGAAGCTTCATCCAGATTGGTAGTAGGCTCATCGAGCACAACTGCAGTACTTTGACTACATAAAGCGAGAGTGAGTTTCAAGCGCTGCTGCATTCCCGACGAGAATTTTGAGATTTCCTTTTTTCTTGATTTGTCGAGAAGAGCGATAGCTGCAATATCTTTTTTGCTAATTCCCTCAAGTGGCTTGCGAAAGGAAAAATGAAACTTGACCATTTCATCGAGCGTGAAGTTATCAATGATGTCCATATAAGGACCTGTGAAACTGAATTGATCATTGATATCTTCGACAGAAACTTTAGCGCTGTCAACTTCATAATTCACCTTTCCATGACTGGGATCTAGAGCTCCAAGAATAATTCTCACAAGGGTAGACTTGCCAGAACCATTGGGTCCAGTGATAGCGATTCTGTCTCCAGTTTTTATTGAAAAATCAATATTTCTGAAGATCCATTCGTATCCATAACGCTTTGCTATCTTATCTAATGTGATCTGCATATATAATGGATATGTTATTTCCTGGGGCTTCCGCCCAAAGGTATTACGAATTCACTTGGCGGAATCCTCTCATAATTCCTCTATTCGATTGTTGTATAAATTCGAGAATTGTTGATTTTTCTTCGGAACTAGGCAATTCACTATGAATCAATTTTAATGCTTGCGTTTTGTTATAACCACGAACAAAAAGTATTCGGTAGACATCCTGAATTGTGTTAATCTGATCATTAGTAAATCCTCTTCGTCTCAACCCAATGCTATTTACACCTACATAAGACAAAGGTTCTCTCGCGGCTTTTACGAAAGGTGGCACGTCTTTACGAACTAGCGAACCACCGCCTATCATCGCATGAGCTCCTATATGAACAAACTGGTGTACAGCGGTCATTCCACCAATCACCACATGAGGTGCGACTTCGATGTGTCCCGCTAATGTCACATTATTCGCCAAGATACAGTTGTTACTTATAATACAATCATGTGCGACGTGCACATATGCCATGATCAAACTATCTTTTCCAATGTAGGTTTTAAAGCTTGCCTTCGTACCTCTATTAATCGTACAATATTCCCTGATAATCACATTATCTGCGATCTCTAATATTGATTCCTCCCCTCCAAATTTCAAATCCTGTGGCACTGCGCCTACAATCGCACCTTGAAATATTTTTACATTTTTCCCCAGCCTTACCCCATTCATGATACAAGCACCTGAACCGATCCAACAGTCATCTCCTATTTCTACATCCTTTTCAATAGTTACAAAAGGAGCAATCGTAACATTATTTCCGATTTTAGCTTCAGGGTGTACATTAGTCATATTTCCCATATTACTTTTGCTTTACTATTTGTGCTACCAATTCTCCTTCACTAACTATCTTATTTCCTACATAGGCTGTTCCTTGCATTTGAACTAGGCCTCTGCGTATTGGTGAAATTAATTCCATTTTTAGGATCAATGTATCTCCTGGCACAACCTTATTTTTGAATTTGACATGATCCATTTTGAGAAAATAGGTGTCCCAGCCTTCCTGTTCTTCCTGTAATGAAAGTGCTAATATTCCACCTGTTTGGGCAAGGGCTTCCATCTGCAATACACCTGGAAAAACTGGATTTCCTGGAAAGTGCCCTTGGAAGAACTGCTCGTTAGCTGTGATATTTTTTACTCCAACAACGTGTTTGTCAGACAATTCTATGATCTTATCAACAAGTAAGAATGGATATCTATGAGGCAACATTCTCTTTATCTCGTTAACATCCATTATAGCCTCTTTGGCTGGATCATACTTTGGTTTTCCCTTTAATTTCTTTTGTTCTCTGTAGTGTTGTTTAAGAATCTTAGCGAATTCAACATTCGTTCGGTGCCCGGGCTTTGTTGCTAAAATTTTTCCCTTTACTCTACAACCAGCTAATGATAAATCTCCTATCACGTCAAGCAACTTGTGGCGAGCAGGTTCATTGGTAAAATTCAGCTTTGTTGTGTTTAGGTATCCTTCCGACTCTATTTCAATGTCGGGCTTGTTCAATTTCAGCTTTAATCTTTCCAGTTCTTCTTTACCCACTGGAGCATCAGCTATCACTACGGCATTATCTAGGTCACCTCCTTTGATAAGATTCTGATCGATCAATTTTTCAAGTTCTCTTACGAATACGAATGTTCTAGCAGGAGCTACTTGTTCTTCGTAGTGCTCCATCTCTGTAAGCTTGGCATATTGCTTATTCAAGATAGGAGAATCGAAGTCAATCATTGTGGTGATTTGGAACGAATCCGATTCTAGAGCGACAAGCTCAGAACCTGTGTCAGGATCTTTATAAGAAATAGTTTCTTGTATTTCGAAAAACTCTACGTCGGCAGTTTGCTCTTCGAAGCCAGCTCTTTTAAGAGCTTCAACAAAATATTTACCGCTTCCATCCAGGATAGGAATTTCTGGGCCATCAAGTTTGACAAGTAAGTTATCAACTCTCATTCCTACACAAGCAGATAACAAGTGTTCGACGGTAGAAACTCTAGCAGAGCCCTTTTCAAGTGTGGTGCTTCGATTAGTAGAAACTACAAAGTTGACATCGGCATCGACTGAGGGTTCCCCTTCGAGATCAATTCTTTTGAATTTTATGCCGTGGTTTTCGGGAGCAGGTGTCAAGGTTACATTAACCATTTCACCCGTATGAAGTCCAATACCACTTAGTGTAGTTTCAGACTGGATTGTTCTCTGCTTCATTTAAAATGTCTTGATAATCCACAAATGTAGTCAATTAATAAACTATTTGGTAAAGACAAAACAGCCCTTAATATGAAGTATGAGTATATCCGTCGAAAAATAAGCCTGAAAGTCACAATAAAGTTTAGCAACTCGAATTTTCCGAAGTAACAATTTCATCTTAACCCGAATTATGCATTAAGATATCTATTATATAAAATTGTATAATTTCTGTCGAAGTTAATCCTCGCTCTACCAACATAGAAATCTAGTGGGAACATAAAAATTACAGGGAATCGTAAACAAGAGAAATGGAGATCGGTGAATTTCGACACTAGGTGAATTGGTAGGCTCGTCTTTGCGAATCTTCTAAAATCCTACTATACCACACCTATCTATCGCATCTACCACGCAATGAAATAGATACATATTCAAAAAACAACATATAAATGATGTAAAAAATTTTGTTCAACAGCAGTTTTTTATTAATGTTACCCTAATCTTTTATACCGCGCCATGGTAGGACTAGCAATTAGAACACTAAATAACAATAAAATTAATCGTACAATGCTCAGATCTCTACTATTATCTTGTTTCCTTCTGATTACCACATTATCCTATTCCCAACTTTCCCTAACCAATGGCACAACAACCTACACGGTGGATTTTGACGGAAGTCAAACCGGTGTAAATCAAGGTGCATTCAATGGCACAGGACTTAATAATCCTCCATCAACTGGACAGCTAGATGGGAATGCCTGGGCATTTTCAGGAATGAGTACTGGAAATCACAACTTTGGTGACATCAGCATAGCAAACGATTACGCTCGTGGGTCATCAGCCGGAGGAGTAGGAACTGGTGGATTGTATTCTTTCTCAGTGGGTTCTAATAATAATGCACTTGGTATTCAGCCTACTGGCACCGACTGGACACCAGGGGCAATGTGTCTTAAGATTGTAAACAATCAATCAAGCACAATTCAAGATATGGACATCTCCTACATTGTCTACATCCGAAATGATCAAGATCGTGCGAATTCTTTCAAATTTTCTTTTTCAACAGACAACGTAAATTTCACTTCGGTCCCAAGTGCCGATGTCATATCTCCAGCTGGCAAAGCTGGCAGTCCAGCATGGGACGCGACACCTATCAATATCACGCTTGGTAACTTGGAGCTAAACCCAGGGCAATCCATGTTGCTAAAATGGGATGGTAGTGATCAAGGAGGAAGTGGCAGTCGTGATGAATTTGCTCTAGATGATATCACGATTGTGGCATCTGCCCCAAACAACAATTGCGTACAGCCTTCACAGCAGCCAAGCAACTTAGTATTTAGCACTGTAACTGATAATTCAATAGCAGCATCATTTACCCAGTCTTCAGCAGATAAATTTTTAGTTATTCAAAGTACAAGTAGCTCATTTTCAGGATCAATTACTGACGGAGCAACATACAGCGTGGGTAGTAATGTAGGAAATGGAGTAGTTGTACAATATAGTAATAGTGCTTCATTCATCTCTTCTAATCTACAATCCAATACGACCTACTATTACTATATTTTTGCAGCGAATGACAATTGTCTAGGAGGACCAGATTACCTATCTACTGATCCACTTACCGGTAATACGACAACTTCCTCGGACCCTAATTCAGACTACTATTCAGTTGTCAATGGACAGACTTGCGCAGACCTAAAAACAGTTCTGCATAATCTAATTAAAGGGCATACTCAGTACAGTTATAATTCATTATGGTCAGTCTATCAACAAACGGATGATCGCATAAATGATTCAGGAAATGAAACGATTGTTTGGGATATGTATTCGGACAATCCAGCTGCTGGAGAAAACGAATTTACATTCGTTGCTGAACAATGCGGATCATACCAAACAGAAGGAGATTGCTACAACAGAGAGCATTCTTTTCCTAAATCTTGGTGGGGAGGCTCTACATCAGCGACACAGCACAACGATATTTTTGTTGTAGTTCCAGTCGATGGCTGGATAAATGGACTAAGAAATAACAATCCGTACGGTGTTGTTCAAACAGGTGGTGCAATTCAAACCACCAACAATGGTAGTAAACTAGGTAGTTCTGCCATCCCTATTCCTGGATATACAGGAAACGTATTCGAACCAATTGATGCCTACAAGGGTGATCTTGCAAGAGGTTATTTTTATATGTTAACTAGATATGAAAATGAGATTGCTGGATGGGAAAACTTTACAGTAGAATCAGACGCGGTTCTGGACGGTAATTCTTACCCTGGGATGGAACAGTGGGCAATTGACATGCTTATTGACTGGCATACGAATGATCCTGTGAGTCAAAAAGAGATCGACAGAAATAATGAAGTTTTCAATTACCAACAAAATCGTAACCCGTTCATAGATCACCCTGAATATGTAGCTATGATATGGCAGGGATGCTCTGGTGGAGGTGATACTGAAGCGCCGACTGCACCGAATAATTTACTCGCATCGAATACATCAGCTAGCTCTACGGATTTAAGTTGGGACCTTTCTAATGATAATATTGGAGTTACTGGGTACAATGTCTATCAAGATGGTACCATCGTGACAACTTCGGCAACCACAACAATTACGATTACTGGATTAGCTGAACTAACTAGTTATACATTCCAAGTTACGGCATACGATGCTGCTGGAAATGAATCAACATTCAGTAATAATGCTACAGCAACAACAGGTACAGGAGCAGATACTCAAGCTCCAACTGTACCAACGAGCCTTTCTGCCTCGAACGTGACAGTGACAACTGCTGATCTAAGTTGGAATGCATCGAATGATAATGTTGGAGTAACTGGTTACAATATTTACCAAAATGGTAGTATCGTTTCGTCAACAGCAGGAACAACCACAACAATTAGTGGACTAACTGCCTCAACTACCTATCTTTTCAATGTGAGCGCGTACGATGCAGCTGGAAATGAGTCAGCAACAAGTTCAACTATTTCTATAACAACCGATACTCCTGCTGACAATCAAGCTCCCACTGTACCTACTAGTCTCTCAGTTGCAAATGTAACAGATATCTCTGCTGATCTAAGTTGGAATGCGTCGAATGACAATGTTGGAGTAACAGGCTACAATATCTATCAAGATGGGATTGTAATTTCCTCAACTTCAAGTACTTCGTTTGTTGTGACAGGATTAACTGCTGGAAGCACATATCTTTTCAATGTTAGTGCCTTTGATGCCGCAGGTAATGAATCAGCTACAAGTTCAACTATTTCTGTGACAACAAGTGGCGGCGCAGGTGGACCAACGATATTACATGAAGGATATTTTGAGAGTGGCTGGGACAATTGGCAAGATGGAGGTTCTGATGCAAGTAGATACTCAGGTACAAGATCTTCAGAAGGAAGTTTCTCGATTCGCTTAAGAGATAATTCTGGCACGAGCTCTTCAATGACTTCGGAAAGTTTCGATTTAACAAGCTTTACTGAAGTTAAAGTTGACTTTAGCTACTATGTCCATAGTTTTGAAAATGTAGAGAATTTCCTACTTAGGTACTACGATGGTAACTCTTGGGTTACAGTAAAGGATTACATCCGAGGAACTGACTTTAATAACAGCACTTTTTACACAACTTCAGTGACACTTAGCAGCTCCGACTATACTTTTGCTTCGAACTCGAGTTTCCGTTTCCAAGCTGATGCTTCAGGAAATAACGACCAAGTTTACATCGATGCAGTAATTATCACTGGAGATCCTAGTAATAATAATTCACTAATTGCTAAAGACACAAAAGAAGTTGCCGCATTGATGGAAGTAGAGACTGCTGATGAGATTGATACCAAGATATCGACTATTGGAGCAACTAAAGCTGAAATCAAGATCTACCCTAATCCTGCGTCAGACTATCTGAACATTGACCTCATGGACAGAGTTAGTGAAATTACGAAAATTGAAATTTACAACTCAATGGGACAAAGAGTGCAAACAATTAATTCAATTGAGAGCAGTATGATCAGATTTGATATTACGAATCTAGAAAATGGAATTTATTTCGTCCGATTCGAATCAACTCAAGAAAATATGGAGAGTAAAATATTTATCAAGAACTGATGAATCAAAACCACACGAGGTAATAGACAAAATGATTGGTTAAGAAAGAGGCTATCTCAATACGAGATGGCCTCTTTTAACCCGAAATATGCATTAAGATATCTATTACGAGCTGAAACTGCTTCGACAATGGGAACGTCCAGCTCTTTTGATGCTCACCGTGATGGGGACCACGCCTGCGCCTCAAAAGAACTGTTGAGCTCCCATTCTCTTTGCATT
>CALBVQ010000132.1 GCA_937969485.1 uncultured Saprospiraceae bacterium
TATTTTAATCCTTTCATAGATGAAAGTTATGAAAAAAAAAGAGGCATTACAATTTCCGTAGGAAATTTATATTTGATAAGAGACTTGAAAATAAAGTGAAACCTTAAAACAGAATTGGTATTGAACCCAAATTATCAATTGGGAAATTTATTACGTCTTGAAGTTCTTGCGAAATATAGCTCTTCGCTAATTTTTACTCATTCATCATAGCGATGCCATGCCTCATTCATGAAAGCTCATCTTATACTGGTAGTTCAAGCCTCATTACAAAGTTCCAATTAATAAATTGGGTTGAAATACGAAGAGAATGTGAGCTCAATAGTTCCTTTGAAGTACAATCGTGGTGACCATCACGGTAAGCATCAAAAGAGCTGGAAATTCCCATTGTCGAAGCAGTTTCAGTTCCTTAAAGCATATTTCGGGTTAAAAAGTGTTTCTGCGAAACAAGAAAGGGGGTTAGAGCCACTACCTTAGCTACAGCAAATGATAAATTGGTTCTACTTTGCAGAAATGTAGAAGTTTAATACGATATAGATGAAGGACGAAAACTTGATTTTTTGGAAGGGAAGCAAACATTGGACATCAGTCGCCTTGGAAAGAAAATACTCGACAATATAAATAGTAACTGGTACAACATCCATTCAGCCTCATATTTTTTGTTGCTAGCACTAAGTGTTCACAAACTCGCCTTGGTAGTAAGGCACCTGCTATGGTTTGGGCAATCTTGCTAGAACTCAGGTTGAGTGTCTAAATACTATGCATTTTGGCGGACTCAATATTTATGAGGCCAGCAATAGTTCTTTAAGGTTGTTAAGAAAATGGGTCTAATGTTAAATTTCATGATGCTTGATGTTAATGAATATTTAAGGCTGTAACTACATCTTAAAAAGGTTCGTCTATTATAAAACCAAAATATTCTAATATGAAAAAGCTACTTTTTATCGCCGTAATGTTAACCACTTCGTTCTTTGGGTATACTCAAGTTACAGAAGTTGCAATGAATGAAGTTCATACTTTTAAGAAAGCTGAGTTAAGTTTATCACCTATGTCCTTGAACAAGAAATTTACAGAGCCTAAAAAACTCAAAAGACTTGAACTTCAAGCATCTCGAGGATCACTATTTAGACCTAAGGTTTCTGCTAATATCTATTTAAGTGAAAAGTACATTCTAAGAGTCATCGCTCCTACAATTTCATTAAGAGGAATCAGAGATTTAGTGGATGGATCAGATGTTGAAGTTAGTACATTCCTGGAATATAGAAATTACAAAACACCAAAAGCATATTTGAGCTATGGTCCAGCTGTAGGGGTAAGAAGTTACACCACGAATGATTTTGAGGAAGGTTTGAGTAGAACTACTGAAGGAAGAGTGGGGTTTAATTTTGGGGGAGGATATAGAGCAAGTAATCACTTGACCGTAGGAACATATATAAACCCATATATGTCATTTAGTGAAGATGGCGTCCAACTTAACCAGGGAAGACTTTTCGCTGGGATGCTTACAAATATATACGTAGCCTATAGGTTCTAAGGAAATAAATCAAAAAATTAAAAAGCTAGATTGTCTATTTACAATCCAGCTTTTTTTATGCCCTTTTGACTTTACCTACGAGATGAATTTCAAGGAGATTGAATTTACACAATGTCTTGTGTTTTTCTCTGTCAATCTTTCGCCAACAAACACATGTCCCAAGTGGCCATCACAATTGTTACAGACAATCTCGACTCTTCTTCCGTCAGCATCAGGTACTTGTTTTACAGCACCTTCAATTTCATCATCGAAAGACGGCCATCCACATCTCGAATCGAATTTATCATCGCTCTTGTAGAGTGGTGCTTCACATCTTCGACATAGATAGGTGCCAGGCTCATAGAATTTGTCATACTCACCTGTAAAAGGTCTCTCCGTGCCTTTATTTACAATAACGTACTCTTCTTGAGCAGTTAGTTTATTGAAATTTTCTTTCCCCTTCACTGTATTCTGCTTTTATTTTGTGACTAAATTTTTGCCGTAATTTCCCTAGTTTAGGGTTGATAACTACTTGGCAATATCCAGCGTAATCATTTCTATTATAATAGTCTTTATGATATTGTTCTGCTGGATAAAATACTTCTGCCTTTTTTACTTCTGTAACAATAGGATCGTCCCAAAGAGCTTGACCTACGTTTTTTAACGATTGTTGTATAATTGATTCTTCTAAAGCGTCTTGAAAGTAAATCCCACTCCGATACTGTGTACCTCGGTCAGCGCCTTGCTGGTTAAGTGTAGTAGGGTTGTGAACTGTCCAAAATACTTCTAGTAATTCCTCTAGACTAATTTTTTCAGAGTCATAGGTAACTTGCACTACCTCATTGTGCCCGGTTGTTCCGCTGCAAACTTGCTTGTAAGTAGGGTTCTTAATGTGCCCATTGATGTAGCCCGATTCAGCTAAAAGCACGCCTTCTAAACGCTGGAATACTGCCTCTATGCACCAGAAGCAACCTCCTCCAAATGTTATAATTTTTTCCATACAATATAAACAATACGACCACTTAAAAAGATTACCGAAGGTATGATTTTTAGCTTAAATTAACAGTAAAAGGAACAATATCCTACGTTTTTTCTTGGGTTGGAATTTATATATGAGATTGACTCTCGGTCTTACCTTGTAACCTTCTAGTCTCAGTAAAACCAACTCCGTTGCAAGAACAATCGTTCATTTGGGCGAAAGCCCAGCAAGGCATAAAGAAGCCGCACACGTAATAATAATAACAATTCTGTTTTAAGGTTTTACTTTATTTTCAAGAATTATTAAACCCGAAATATGCATTAGGTTTTCGTCATGAGAGCTTGAAATGCAAAGAGAATGGGAGCTCAACAGCTCTTTTGAAGCGCAGCCGTGGTCACCATCACGGTGAGCATCAAAAGAGCTGGACGTTCCCATTATCGAAGCAGTTTGAGCTCGCAATAGATATCTTAATGCATAATTCGGGTTAAATCAAGTACAAGGCAGAAAACGCAAGGATAGCCTTAGCTATCATGAGTA
>CALBVQ010000133.1 GCA_937969485.1 uncultured Saprospiraceae bacterium
AATTTCCTATATCCCTGCTGAACAGTTAAGACAGCTTTCTCCCTATTCAAGTCTTCCTTTTTAAAGGGATTCATATGAGGATTGTACATTCTTACATGCTTGTCACTCCATATAACCACTTCTAAAATAAGTGGCGCTAGATCTATTCCTTTTTCAGTTAGCAAATAGATATTTTCCTTCTTATTAGCAGGTAATTTCCTTTTAGTAATGAGCTCGAGTGCTTCAAGTAATTTCAATCTTGCTGATAACAAGTTGGTTGCAACTCCCTCATCAGACTCTAGAAAATCTTTAAAAGTCTTCTTATTATGCATAAGCATATCTCTCACAATAAGCAACGACCACTTATCCCCTATTAAATCCAAGGCCGACGCTATAAGACAACTAGATCGGAATTCTTTCATCATTTCTCCTAATTATTACTTTAAAATATAAAGTAAAACTTACTTTTGCTTTACAATCTAAAGCAAAAATATTAAATTATGTTAGCAGGACACTATTCAACAGCCCTTATCGCAAGCCAAAAATCACCGAAAGGCACACTAATTTACTTCTTAATTGCATGTCAACTACAAGATTTACTGTGGTTCATATTGCACTACTTAGGTCTTGAGCGCACTGAACCAACCGATGTCTTCGATACAACGCTAAGCAACATGACGGTCGATATGCTATATAGCCACGATTTACTTCCACTGATATTCTGGATAATACTAATTTTTATTATTGGAAAACTAGCTTTTAAAAGCACTAAAATAGGACTAATAGGTGCTGCCCTAGTTGCTGGACATTTCATTCTTGATTTTTTTTCCGGGCATCCACATCATCTTTTTGGCGACGGGACTCTAGATGCAGGTCTTGGCTTATATGCAACTAATATTTACCTTGCCATTGCCATTGAAGCAGTATTTATTCTTGTTACACTCTTGTATTTCTTTAGACAAGATTCAAAGAACGGAATTGAAAGAACAACAAAAAATAAAGTAGCAATTATAGGATTGTTCGTTTTTGGAATTCTTTTCATGATAACGATAGCCACCAACTCTTTCAGAGAAATTTTTGGAATCCCATCATTTGATTTCGGATTTAATTCAAGTATTCCCACTCTTATCATGACTTACGTAGGAATGATCCTTTATCTTAATTACTTTCTCAAACAATACAAGACTGTTCCAAAGTAGTATTTTGCATTCATACGCAGTACCAACCAATCACCCAGCTTTTACATCGAGCTAAATAGAAATAGAGAAATAACTTGTAGTCAAAAAAAGAAAGTGGGCGAGTCCCACTGACCTCAAAGAGCAGTTAAGTGGGTCGGAGTATTGCGTGTTTCGGCAGTCGCCTCATCACTCACTAGCGTTCACTACAAGCACTCCACATTCCTCTCGCTGGATTCTGAGATGGTCAAGCCACAAGGAAAATGAAAGAATCTACATGATTCGAATTTAAGGAGAAAGGATTTATTACTTTAAAAATGTATAAAAGGTACTGCCTTGCTCAATTTCATTACGAAATCGCGAAATTTAAGCGTAGTGCAGTCAAGTGTATGAGTAAGGAAAACCAACTGAACAGAGCGAGACAACAAAATAACCTCTTGTACTAAAAATGAGTAGGGCGATTCAGCGAGTATTCACGGAATAGCTAAAATGAAGTGATTTTAGAAATTGCTAGCACCAGCCTTGAGTTTTTCTTTCTTTTGGGTCAAGACAAAAGGAAAAATGATAAAATCTACATTAGTTTAACCCCATTTAAGCATAAAAAAACCGCCAACAAAGATTTTGCTGACGGTTCGTCTATCTAATTCACACACAATTTCGTTTTTTCAATACGAGTAGAGCGAGTCAAAAAATTAATCAATCAAGATCATTTTTCCGCTTGCTGACTCATTAGCTGTCGTTAGGCTGTAGTAATATACTCCAGTACCTTTCAACATTGAATTTGTAATCTCGAAGGTATTTCTTCCAGCTGCAAATCCTTGTTCTGTTCTTATCACTTCTTTACCCTCCATGTCAAAAACTTGGATTAATACTGAAGTACTTGTCGGTAATTCAAAGCTGATCGTTGTGAAATCACTAAATGGATTTGGAGCATTACTGTGAGTTAACTCAGTAATTTCTACCACATCTACACCATTTTCTCGTACATTCCACACTATCCCGCCTGGTTCATCAAGTGAAGTATAACTTAATGTTCGTGTTAGTCTGTCAGAAGTAGAGAACGCATTACTTAATGTACCTTCTCTTTTGGCCTTAGCCACTAGAGTAAAGAGCACACCTTCAGTCTCTATTGCATCCACATTACCCCACACGCAAGTAATATAACCATTTTGGGCGTAAGCCATATTCACATCAGACTCTCTCACGTCTAGTTCTCCTGGAACCAAATCAATGATCTCAAGCGTTGAAGGATTGTATTCAAGAGTCATCTGGTAAGCCAATATATTACTAAAATTATCAGCTGTTACAGGGATTTCTATGATTTCACCCTCGCTAAACATTTGGTTGTCTATCACAAAATCAAGCGTAGAATTATTACGTGTATCCAGATCAGAAATTAATTCATCCGGATCAGCAGAACCATTAATATCTGCAATTTTCACACCTATGAAATCATTACTCATCATGTCACCCGTGAAATCAATTTCGATTGACTCCTCGTAAGGGAAAACATTAAAGTTATCGTTGAATTCCTGATCTTTTTTCACAAATCTCCACGGACGTTGTCCATTAGAAAACTCAGTATTGATACCTAGTAGTAACTTACGGATTTGGATAATATCCAGACCGTTAATTTTCTCATTGTTATCCACATCGGCCGCAATCGTTTTATACGGAGTATCGAATGAAGTTATTGCTAAGATATGGCGTTGGATCAATACGATGTCAATCACTGTGATACCGTTTAGAGGATCCGTGTCTTTATCAGCCGTAATGGTATAATTCATGTTCGGTAATAAATCAAACGCGTATCCTGTCGCAGTCGAAGTAGCAGATTGAAATTCAATTCCTATTGCATTTGTCGCAATAAGATCTACGTTTTTGATCGCATTTCCATCTATATTTTCAAGTGCTCCACCGACAGTCAAAGACCCTATGTCGTCACAGAAATTCGCTTCATTATCCTCAACAAGCAGTGACACTGTACAGAAATCCTTGTTTCCTGCTTCGTCAGTTACCCATATATTGATATCGTCGATAAGTTGACTAACACCACTCGCTATATCATCACAACTAAACTCTCTAGAAGTTGTGACTCCGAACTCCGTAAAACTGATCGTTAGATCACCAGGAGCTGTACAGTTATCAGTCGCTCCAAGATCGAAATCTGATGCCCATATTACAACTGTTCCATCGTTATTCATTACTGCTGTTGACAAAGAAGAAATACAATATGGAGTAGGTTTCTTAGCATCTCTAACTGTGAATAAATAATCACAGATATCTTGATTTCCACAATTGTCAAGTACGGTCCATATGATTCGGTGAGTTCCTACATCAAATGTATTATTCACCGATTTACCGTTACCTTCCATATCAAAGACATTATTGCCATTGTTGAATAGGTCAATTTTCCAAGAATACGTAAGATCTTCTGAATCCGTACAGTCATCCGTCGCATCTACTTCTAGTGAAACTTGACCATTACATGACCCATAAGCATCAATGACTACGTTGCTACAAGATGTTGTAAATTCAGGTGCTACGTTATTAATTACCTCTATCACTTGTATATCTTCCCAGATTCCTAGTCCTATCGCTGGATTAAATTGACACTGATCAATCACGGTCCACTTTCTATAAATCTGTAGACATGCTCCATCAGCTATTTCGAATACGTCATCCCAATAAGTGAAACTTATTTGACTACAAGCATCATCTTGGATAATCGGCTCACCCGTATCTGCAGGATCAGTCGAATCGTTACAAGAGGTAAGCGTTACATTATTAGGGAAATTGATATTATTAATATCGAATTCGTCATTGTTTACCAAGAAGATAAATTGTTGATCTGCTGAAGATAAACCGCTTTTATCAGTCACTGTAAATGTTCTTACAACTTGACCTGATCCACACGAGCCTATAGATATATTGTCAGTAAATGTAACGGGATTTAGATCACAATTATCAAAACCTATCGCTAAACCGCCTGTCAAGTTCAGATCTGTGAAATCTGCTTGACAATCAAGAGTCACATCAGCTGGAGCTTGAATTGCTGGAGCAATTTTATCTTGCACATCTACTTCCACCATGCACGTATTCGAATTCCCAAATTCATCGGTAACACGGAATTCAACCATTGTAGTCTGTCCTACGTCTGCACAGCAGAATACTACACTTGAAGAAAAGGCAGTATTACCTGCAACACCACAATTGTCGGACATTCTTCGCACAGCAAAAGTAACTGGTGTACATTCATCGTATGAACCATCATCGAAAGTCAATGCTTCAACAGTAACCTGATCATCGAATGATAAAGCAACAGTTGTATGTTGATCACAGATGGCTACTGGAGAAACTTCATCTCCCACAGTAATATCTATAGAATTTTGTCCACTGTTTCCACAATCATCAAACGCAGTATATGTTACTGTTACAGTTCCTATCTCTAGATTATTCAAAAAGAAATTCTGTCCTTGTTGAACTAGCGTTCCTGCCGACGCTTCTACCGTATAAGTAGGATTAGAAGTACAATTATCTGAAATTGAAGGTTGAGGAAGCAATAAATCTGCTAAACAAGATGAAGGAGAAGTAGATAAATCACCGACTTGCGGGATTGAAATACTTGGACCTGTTTCATCAGTTACTTTTATTATCTGAACCCCTTCTTGAACTTCACTATTACACCATTCGTAAACCGACCAATATCTTAGTATCTTATATGAACCCTCGCAGATATCAAGAGTTACATCTTCGTAACTCATCTCCACATTTTCGCAGAAATCACCTGTGGGTCTCCCCGTAACATCTGGTGTAGGATACCCTGAAGTACATGATAACGACGGTAAATCAATATCATCGTAACTGCTAGGGAATTCAAGTGTACTGAGATCTGTTCTAAGTACATTGATAGTATCTATGCATGATACAGCATTGTTTCCGTTTTGATCGACAGCTGTAAATGTTCTCAAAATCTGCTGAGTGAATGGGCTAGAGCAATCAAGCTGCGTAACCTCATCTTCGTAAGTCAAGGTTGTAGGACCACATGGGTCAAGACCTAGAGCAATATAAGAATTGTCACCCGTGGGAATTACTGTAGCACCGTCGGGAACAGGAAAACCAATGGCTCCTCCCGATTGAGTAATTTCGAGTGCAACACTATTAATAGCTCCACCATCTCCATTGAAGAAATCAGCTACTCTAAGGATCCAAGTCCCGTTAGGGTCTTCTCCAATAACGTCCGATAAGTCTCCGAATGGTAGGTAAGTACCCTGGATTGCAGGAATATTAGTTGTACATCCATTGTTCAGAGGTTCATCTGCACTGTCATCAAGTGTTACGATCATATCTTCTCCAATACATGCAGGTTGTAAAATTACAATCACTTCAGTACCTTCTGGAGAAATAAGGCTTACGCCCAAATCATTTATCCATGTATGACTAATATCTAAATCAATATTTAGATCTGATATTGTCGCACCATTAAGACCTTCAACTTCCAATAGAATGTCTGTAGAACTTGCTGCTCCATTATCTATCGTATTATTTGGAGGATTATCGAATGTAAATCTTATTCTCTCTGAGATTGCTGCTCCTGGATCGGTAGAAGCCGCATCACACTGGGTTGTGCTTGTAGAACACATAAGAACTGGTGGTAATTTATCTTCTATTATCACAACACCCCAACAAAGGTTGCCACTTGAATCTCTAACTTCTACAGTTAGTTCTTGTCCCACATGGCTACCATCCACAAACCCAAAAGATTCGTTTCCATCCTCATCAATAATCACTACTTCATACTCGTCGTAGCAAGCATAAGGCCCTCCCTCTAGTACCATATCAGCGTTGATTAGTGCCATACAGTCCTCTCCTAAAGATACATTTATTACATTGTTACACGCTAAGTTTGCGATAGGATCTCCAAAAGCATTTACAGTAACATCAAAACTAAATTCGCTTGTGTTTCCTGAATTGTCAGTTACTACGAAAGTATTAGTTGTTGTACCAATAGGAAAATAACTTCCAGAAGGCAGACCTGCTGTTTGTTCAACATTTGTCCCCATCGAAGTTCCTTGTAGATTTATTAGTAGATTCTGTTGTCCCGCACCAAACGTATTCATGTCTGAAAACTCAGGAACTGAACAGAAAGAAGATTCTAAATACGAAGTTCCAGTCTCTCCATCCGAATTTGTACCCATCACAAAACCATTAAAAATTGAGCCAGGGGTTAAAACCTGCACAACATAAGTTGCATTGGCAACCAATTCTGCCGTAATAGGAAAATCAAAAAACTCAACGAATAAGTCAGGAAGAGTCATTGTGGATTCTGCTACGAGTGTTAAGTTAGAACTTGTCAATGCACCATCTAGTTCAGAAATTCTCACTGTTACTTCTGGTGAATTGAAACTTTGGAAGATCCCTAACTCTATGTTTGTAAGGCTAATATCTGTAAATTGCCCTTCAGCGGCTAGGTCAAAAACTCTACTATAAATATTGCCACCACCCGGACATGCCAGAGAATTATTGACAACATCAGCAGTGTTTGATTGTGAAATCACGACATCCGCATCACCACATGCATCAGCACCATTAGCAAAATAAGTCACAACTTGACCACACTCACCACCATCTAAATCAAATGACATGTCAGCAATTGGATCTAGAGTTGGCATTTCTACATCATTTACCGTAACACTTACAACACAAGTAGAAATACCCGCATCAAACGTCACTTCTGTTGTTCCTACAGGAAAGAACCCGGTAAAATCTGCAGGAGTAGGTAAGCATAGACCAACAAACGTTGGGGCTGGAATTGTTAGTGTAGCTCCACATTCACCTGGTTCGCCATCAGCAATAACAGGAGGCGAGCAAGTTAGCATACACAAGATTTCTTGCAATGTAAAGGATGCATTTACATCTGCTGCAACCGGGTGACTCCAACCATCACCCAATGCGTTCAGGTTGAATGATTGGTCTCCAGTAACAGTAGCTGCTACAGTAATTTCGAAAGGAATAGAATATGTACCTTCTGGAATAGCACCGCAATCAGAATCACCTACAGGCGCTCCCATGGGATCGTCATTTCCTATAATCAGTTCATTAGTGCCTTCACCTGAAACAACTGCTAGTCCACAAAATGAACTTATGCCAGCCAGATCAAATGTTGGGTCCAAACTAACTTGAAAACCAGTAGGAAATGTAAATATTAAATAATCAGCGTATTCAACAGAGGTAGGGTCATCTAACTCAAAAATTACATCAATGTTATTTACGCTTCCAGGTTCGTAACCATCAGGATCGGCACTTAGTCCATTAATCTGAAGTTGTGCAAACGACTGTGCTGTAAATAGCATCACGAAGATAAAGATGCTTAGTGCTTTAGCACACATCCCTTCTATATTTGTTTTAAAAATTCGATTTTGCATCGGTTCAATTTTTGAAATAAGTAAATTATTGTTCTTCTAGTAGACTCAGAATTTCTTCGTTGATCCAGTTGGAACCATATTTTCCATTAGAATCAGGAAACATAGGTGTCACTCTTTGTACTTTGTTAAGAGGCACTGACTTAGAATTATTCTCAGCAACTTCTGCAGTAGAACTCCCAGCTTTAAATTGCCCTATTAGAGACTTGATAATCTGAGTAGTTGCAACAGCCTTGTAGTAATCCATATTTTTATTGTCTTGGAATTCTACAATGATTTCAGTAGCTTCACTATTCTTTTCGATAAGTGCTGCAACTGCGGCTTCAGTTGAGAGATAAACTTGTGCATTAATTACGTTCCCTGCTGTGGCAAGAAGGAGAAGTAAAAAGAATTTTAAAAAAACATTTTTCATTTCTGAATTTTTTGTAATCCGGGTTTAGTAGGATCGTATTAAAAATTTTTATTCTAAAAAAGAATATTTATTTATATTTGAAAATCAGCCATTTACAAATTCAACAATTTACATATGGCATTTTTATCACATATAAACCTTAATAGACCAAATACTATACCAATCTTTTCTTACTTAGAGAGAGTATGAATGATGAGCAACGAAAAAGGCGGAACTGAGGTCAATCAAAAAACGAAAATATGGTTAGCGTACCAGAGAATCTTACTAAGCTGTACTACTCTATAGGAGAGGTAGCGGAGATGTTTGGCTTAAGCAACTCACTATTGCGGTATTGGGAAGGTGAATTTCCGGAATTAAAGCCGGGAAAGAACAGCAAGGGTGATAGGAAATTCACTGTGAAGGATATAGAAGTCGTTGTGCAAATCCATAATTTGGTGAAAGAAAGAGGCTTCACGATAGAAGGGGCAAAGAAAGAATTGAAGGACTTGCAGACACGAAAGAAAAAGATTGCACCGATTGTCAAGAAGTTGAAAGGAATAAAGAAGGAGTTGCTGGCGATTAGGGAAAAGTTGTGAGGGGTAGAATCACATTATGGGTAAAAAGTAATACACAGGGAATTCTGATTCAAGTCTGTGCTACCCTACTAAATAGATAAATAAAGTTTAGATAAAAAAGTTATACTTAGTTTCTCAAATTGATGAGGGTTAAGGTCGGTAAATTGCGTGGTTACTTTGTTTGTTTTGGGCGTGCCCCTTCGGGTCAGGCTATCCGCTATAATGTACTCCCTGCGGTCCGTGCATTCCGCTACTATCCTTCACGCGGGTGTTGGAGATGGGCTAATTTTACTCCTTCTTCAAAATGTAAAACTAAAGTATAAGCTATAGGAAAAACAAAAAGTCATTCGAATCAAAAATGCTAATCAGCTCTTACTCATTTAACCATTGTATCAAAATTGCAATGCCAGCTAAAATGAAAACAATGCCACCTATACCTACAAAAACTAGATCCCTGAATTTGTGCCCTCTGTTGGTATATCGGATATTATTAGTCACTTCTGGATCGTAAATTATTGGGATCTGATCACCTACATAAAACTTACTACTAATTGATGGACCTTGCGATTCGAGTAATTGACCTTTTTCATCCTTGAAAGTTAAGGTTGGGGTATAATAAGTCTTTGATCCTTCATCGATATCAGATTCTTCTGCAACTGATATAATCGTTGCAAGAACATTAATGCCTCTCGCATACAGTAGCTTTCTCTCTTTGTACATAACTCGAAGTCTATAAAGCATAAAAAGGCCACCAAAAAAACAGACTGCGAATAGGAATAGATTACTCATAGGTAAGTGTTTATGTCAATGAATTTTGTTAAGGGTAAAGCCAAATAATTCGGCATTTTCTGAAATATGTTTTACCGTTTCAATTTTTGGAAAGCTTATAAAATTGTGTTTATGAAAAGGCGGAATACAATACATCAGCGACTGTTCTCGCAGAACGTAGCGCATTAGTGTTTCAAGGAAAAGAAGCGCAAAAAAGAAGATCAGCTAGTCGTAGCTAAAGCTAATGAACAATTGCTAAACTCCAATCTAAATAGCCATGAATCCCTTTCACACATTTACAGTTATTTTTATGATAACCTTTATTACCTTCGGACTGAAAAGCATTAATACCGAACTTTCCAACATCAAGATTCTTCATGGATTCGTGAATGGGTAGTATAATTAAGACTCTTTATTGCTGAATTATTTCGTTGAAATAATTTACTTGAGCCATACCTTAACTAAAATTCAGTTTCATCATAAAACCGACCCCCAACAATAGTTGTGTACTACTTTATAAGATTTCTATTGTTAGGGCATCGATCTTTAGAATAGTAGTACTGACTTCTTGGGAAATTGTGGTTTTAATTCATGTCCTTGGTCCTCAGTGTGCAGATAAAAAACACAAGTCCATCATGTACTAAAATTGACAAGTACTTGAGGGCTGCATTGTAACGGGTGTAATTTGCAATTGATCTGCTACTATTTTAACCTGAATTATGCAGTAGGTTTTCGTCATGAGAGCTTAAAATGAGCATCAAAAGAGCTGGATGCTCCCATTATCGAAGCAGTTTCAGCTCGTAAGAGATATCTTATATCAATTCTGTTTTAAGGTTTCACTTTATTTTCAAGAATTATTAAACCCGAATTATGCATTAGGTTTTCGTGATG